>NZ_VWWM01000019.1:0-134171 GCF_011752945.1 Paraburkholderia sp. Cy-641 | reverse complement strand
GACCTCGTCGCGCAGATCGTCGCATGGCTCGGCTCGCAGGCGCTCGCCGCCGCGCAGTGACGGGCGGGTAGCGCACGAGCGCACGGGAGGGAGCGCTGCATGAGCGAACGACCCTGGTTGCGCCGTCCGTCGGGGCTCGCCCGGCAGGCGCTGCTGCTGTATGCGGCGCTGATCGTCTACGGTTCGTGGTATCCGTTTTCCGGCTGGCGCTCGCTCGGCATCGCGCCGTTTGCCTATCTGTTCGATCCGATGCCGCAGTATCTGACGGCGTTCGACGTCGTCACCAATGTGCTCGGCTATATGCCGTTCGGCGCGCTCGTGGTGCTCGCGGTGTATCCGCGCTGGCGCGGCGCCGTGGCCGTTGCGCTGGCGTTCGGGCTCGGCGCTCTGCTGTCGGGCACGATGGAAGCGGTGCAGACTTATCTGCCGACGCGCGTCGCGTCCAATCTCGATCTCGCCGCCAACACGCTCGGCGCGCTGCTCGGCGCGGCGATGATGTCGCCCGCGACCGGCGCGCTGCTCGATCGCGGCTTGCTCAGGCGCTTGCGGCTGCTGTGGTTCGAGCGCGGCCGCGCGGCGCTCGCGTGTCTCGTTGCCACCTGGCCGTTCGCGACGATGTATCCGGCGCCGCGTCTGTTCGGCCTCGGTAACTGGCCGCGCATGCTGTGGCTGCGCGTCGATCCGGCGACCCAGGACGCGTTGCTTGCGTGGACGCCGTCCGCGTGGCACGTCGGCGCATGGCCGGCGGCCGCCGCCGCGTGGCTGCCCGACGACGCCTGGGAAGCGCTGATCACGACGCTGAACCTGTTCGCCGCGCTCGTGCTCGCGTCGTTGCCGGCGCGCCGGCATGCGCCGCGCGTGCGTCTCTTGCTGGTGTTCATCGTCGTGACCTTGGGCGTGAAGGCCGGCGCGACGTTTCTGCAATCGCAATCCGGCCTTGCGTTCGACTGGGCGACGCCCGGCGCATTGAGCGGGCTCGCGTGCGGCACGCTCGCGGCACTCGCTGCGTTGCCGTTGCGCCGCCGCGTGCGCGCGGCGCTGGCGGCCATCGCGCTCGTCGTTGCGCTCGTGTTCGTCAATCTGCTGCCGGTGAATCCGTATTTCGACGTGGTGCTGGCCGACTGGCGGCAAGGGCGGTATCTGCACTTCAACGGTCTCGCGCGCTGGCTCGCGTGGGTCTGGCCGTACGCGGCGCTGGTGTGGCTCGCGTTCGCGGTCGAGCAGGCGTGGCTGAAGCGTCGGGCGAAGCGCGCGTGAGACCGGGGAAAACGAGGCGAGGGCGCATCGGGCGGACAGGCGCGGGCAGTGCGCCCGATGGGCCGGGTTCGCTCGGGTTCGCATCGGCCCGGGCGAAAGAGGCTCGCACGAAATGCAGCGGGCCCGCGTCGGATACCATGCAAGCGCACGTGAAGCGCCATGCGGTGCTGCCGAAGCGCCGGCCTTTCCGGCCAGCAGACCCCGGCGGCCGCCGGGCCTGCTCGTTATAATCGTCCGCACCACGGGCGCCGCGGCATACCGTGTGCTGACAGCGCCATTGCACTCCCTTTCAGTTTCGCTCTCCCGGACATCATGGATTCCTTCTACAAGCATCACGTCTTCTTCTGTCTCAATCAACGCGAGCCCGGCGCCGAGCGTCCGAGCTGCGCCAACTGCAATGCGCAGGCGATGCAGGAATACGCGAAAAAGCGCGTGAAGCAGCTCGGCCTCGCCGGTCCCGGCCAGGTGCGCATCAACAAGGCGGGCTGCCTCGACCGCTGCGAACTCGGCCCGACGCTCGTCGTGTATCCCGAGGGCGTCTGGTACACCTACGTCGACGAGAGCGACATCGACGAGATCGTCGAGTCGCATCTCGCGAACGGCAAGGTCGTCGAACGTCTGAAGATCGATTAATAACGCGCGCCGTCAGGCGCGAATCACAGAACGATCGACAGGCACCCTCATGAATGTCAACACGAAGAAATATCTGATCGACGGCCCGGTCGGCAAGATCGAGGTCGCGCTGGACCTGCCCGACGACGTGCGCGAAAAAGGCGCCGCGCCGCGCGGCATCGCGCTTGTCGCGCATCCGCATCCGCTCTTTGGCGGCACGATGGACAACAAGGTCGCGCAGACGCTCGCGCGCACGCTCGTGCAACTGAACTACGTCACGTATCGCTCGAATTTTCGCGGCGTCGGCCAGACCCAGGGCGAGCACGACGCGGGCGTCGGCGAGCGCGACGATCTGCGCGCGGTGCTCGAACACATGCGCGCCGATGCGCAGTACGGCGCTCTGCCGCTCGTGCTCGCGGGCTTTTCGTTCGGCACGGTCGTGCTCTCGCATGTGGCCGCGAAGCTGCGCGAAGAAGGCCGGGAGATCGAACGCATCGTGTTCGTCGGCACCGCGGCGAGCCGCTGGGACGTCGCGCCCGTGCCGGAGAGCACGCTCGTGATTCACGGCGAAGTCGACGAGACCGTGCCGATTCAATCCGTGTACGACTGGGCGCGGCCGCAGGAACTGCCGGTGGTCGTGATTCCGGGCGCCGAGCATTTCCTGCACCGCAAGCTGCACATCCTGAAGCGGATCATCGTCGACGCGTGGCGGTAAAAACGCGCGCCGCGCTTCGTCCCGCGGGCCGGCATGCGCAAACGTGTGCGAATCGCCATCCTGCGACCGCTCCATGCGCGAAGCCGGCCAGGTAGCGCGCGTATAATGGGCGCTCTTTTTTTGGGCGCAGCGCCGCCCATCCGGCAGTTCGCGCGCCGCGGAGTTCCGCTTCGCGCGCAGCGCGGCCGGGCGGGAAGCGCTGCGTTCGCGAACCGATTGCGCCGCCGGAAGTCCAATGGGCGCCGTGCCGTTTTACGGCCAGATGCCCGCCGACCGGCTCCCCCAACTACGCGTGCTCTCGCGCAACGTATTTTTCTGCCTCCATCGACCCTATGCGTTTCTCCTCTTCTGGCCGTACGTCATTCCCGTCCGTCGCCTCGTTCGTTCCCGTCTCGCTGAATCGCGCCCTCACCCTCGGTCTCGTGCTGCCGGCCGCGCTCGCCGCCTCGGGCGCGTTCGCGCAGGTGCCGCCGCCGGCCGTGAATGCGCGCTCGTGGGTGCTCGTCGACGCCACCAGCAACCAGGTGCTCGCGTCCGGCAATGCCGAGGAGCGCGTCGAGCCGGCCTCGCTCACCAAGCTGATGACCGCCTATCTCGTGTTCGAGGCGCTCGACACGAAGAAGATCACGATGGATCAGACCGTCATGCCGAGCGAGGCCGTGCGCCGCGTGAAGACGGACGAATCGCGCATGTTCATCGAGGCGAACAAGCCCGTCACCGTGCACGATCTCGTGTACGGCATGATCGTGCAGTCGGGCAACGACGCGGCGATCGCGCTGGCCGAACTGGTCGGCGGCAGCGAGGCGCAGTTCGTCAACATGATGAACGCCGAAGCGCAGAAGCTCGGCATGACGCACACGCATTTCGCCGACGTGAACGGCATGCCCGACCCGCAGCACTACACCACGGCGGGCGATCTCGCGGTGCTGTCGGCGCGGCTGATCCGCGATTATCCGGACTACTACAACATCTTCTCGGTCAAGGAATTCACGTACAACAAGATCAAGCAGCCGAACCGCAACCGTCTGCTGTGGATCGACCCGACCGTCGACGGCCTGAAGACCGGTCACACGCAGGCGGCGGGCTACTGCCTGATCGCGAGCGCGAAGCGTTCGCTGCCGGGCACGACCGACGCGTCGCGCCGTCTCGTCTCGGTGATGATGGGCGAGACCAAGGAGCACGACCGCGTGCAGGACAGCCTGAAGATGCTGAACTACGGCTACACCGCCTACGACACGACGCGTCTGTACAAGGCGAACCAGGTCGTGGCCACGCCGCGCGTCTACAAGGGGGCGCAGGACAGCGTGCAGGTCGGCGTGAAGAGCGACCAGTACGTCACGCTGCCGAAGGGCGCGGGCGACAAGGCGAAGCCGCAGATCGAGCTGAACGATCCGCTCGTCGCGCCGATCGCGAACGGCCAGCAGGTCGGTACTGCGAAGTTCGTTGCCGACGGCAAGGTGCTCGCGCAGTTCCCGGTGGTCGCGCTGCAGCCGGTGCCGCAGGCCGGTGTGGTCGGCCGCGTCTGGGATTCGCTGATGCTGATGTTCAACAAGAAAAAGTAAGGGCTACGCTGCAATCACCGTTGATGCCGCGGCGCGTTTCGCCGGCTGCGGCATCGGCAAGCCGAGGCCGCTGAGGCCGAGGTGCGGCAAGGAGTAAAGAATGAGTACCGAGAACGACTCGCTGTTCGAGTTTCCCTGCGATTTCCCGATCAAGATCATGGGCAAATCGCACCCCGAGTTTGCCGAGACGATCGTCGCGGTGGTGCGCCAGTTCGATAACGACGTCGACGCCTCGCGCGTCGAAACGCGGCCGTCGAGCAGCGGCACCTACACCGGGCTGACCGTCCACGTGCGCGCCACGAGCCGCGCGCATCTCGACGACATCTATCGCGCGCTGACCGGCCATCCGATGGTCAAGGTCGTGCTGTAAGCGGCGCGCGATTCCTCGCCTGCTTTCTTCACACGACCCGGCTCACGGCGTGGCGCGCAATGCGTGCGCCGCCGCTTCCGGCGTCGCTTCCGTCGTCACCTCCGCCGCGAGGCGCGCGCTGGCCGCGGGACCGGCCTCGCAGGCGAGGTCGAAGCGCTGCCTGAAGCGTCCCACCTCGTCGAACACCCAGTCGCGAAACGCCTTGACCCGCGCGGTTTCGAGCATTTGCGGCGGGCAGATGAAATAGTATTGCCACGGACTCGGCCCATCCACGTCGAAGAGCCGCACGAGCCGGCCCGCCGCGATTTCGTGCATCGCGAGCGAGCGGCGCGTGAGCGCGACCCCCTGGCCGTCGATGGCCGCCTGCAGCAGATTCGACGAATCCTGATACAGCACGCCGCGCTTCGGCTCCGGCCAGTCGGTCAGGCCGGCTGCGTCGAACCACGGACGCCATAGCTCGTCGTCGGAGCGCAGCAGCGGGACTTTGGCGAGATCGGCCGGGGTTTGCGGCAGCTTGCCGCCGTTGAAGTTCGGCGAGCAGGCCGGAAAGAAAATCTCGTCGAGCAGCAGTTCCGCGTGCAGCCCCGGATATTTGCCGAAGCCGAAACGGATCGCGAGGTCGACGTCGTCGCGCGCGAAATCGGTGAGCGCGTTGGTGGACAGCAGTTCGAGGTCCCACTGCGGATGCGCCTCGATAAAGCTGCCGATGCGCGGCGTCACCCAGCGCGCCGCGAACGACGACAGCATCGACACCACGAGGCGCCGCTCGCGGTCGCCGGCACGGATCGCGCGAGTGGCGTCGGCGAGTTCCATCAGTGCGGCGCGCACCTGCGCGGCATAGCGGCGGCCGGTTTCGGTCAGGCGCACGCGCTTGCCGTCGCGCGCGAACAGCGACACGCCGAGCTCGGCTTCGAGCGCGCGGATCTGATGGCTGACCGCGCCGTGGGTGACGAACAGCTCGTCGGCGGCGCGCGAGAAGCTCTCGTGGCGGGCGGCGGCTTCGAACGCCTTGACCGCGTTCAGGGCGGGGAGTTGCCTGAGGTCCATTGCAATATTTCTCACATAGCCGTGAAAATTGATCGTTTTGCGCAAGCCCTTGCTACGTCTACGATTTTAGCCATGAAACGATTTTTGGCGAGGGCATCATGCGAGAAATTTCCTCTAGCATTGCATACGAAGTCCGCACGGGCGAAACCTTGCCGTTGCGGGTGGCGCGCAGCACGAAGCTGACGGTGCGCGGCGGCGCGGTCTGGATCACGCGCAGCGACGACACGCTGGACTACTGGCTGCAGCCCGGCCAGACGCTGCATCTGCGGCGCGGCGAGCGGCTCTGGCTCGGCGCAGAAGGGGTCCAGCACGCGAAGGTCACGTTCTCGGTGCCGACGCGTTGCGACGAGCGCGCGCTGAACGGGCTCGCGCGCGTCGGCGAACGGCTGGTCATGCGGATGCGGGGCGGCTGGCGCACGGTTTGAGGACGGTGCGACGGGCAGGCCGCTCGGCCTTTCCCCGTCGGGCGCGGTTTCCGAGATTTCGGTAAACTGCCACGATCATGTGCGCCACCCCGGTTTCTCCGTCTCCCTTGCCCGCCGCTACGGCGCCTGCGTTGCCCACGCTGCGCTGGCTCGGCCGCGAATCCTACGAAGCCAGTTTCGACGCGATGCGCGCATTCACTGATGCTCGCACCGCCGACACCCCCGACGAAATCTGGCTCGTCGAACATCCGCCCGTCTTCACGCTCGGCCAGGCCGGCGATCCGGCCCACCTGCTCGCCGCCGACAGCGCCATCCCGCTCGTCAAGGTCGACCGGGGCGGGCAGATCACGTACCACGGGCCGGGGCAGGTGGTCGCCTATCTGCTGCTCGACCTGCGCCGGCGCAAGCTGATGGTGCGCGAGATGGTCACGCGGATCGAGCAGGCCGTGATCGACACCCTGGCGGCGTATAATCTCGCCGGAGAACGCAAGGCGGGCGCCCCCGGCATCTACGTGGCGCCCGGACCCGATGCCGGGTCGCATGCCGGTGCCAAGATCGCGGCGCTGGGCCTGAAAATCCGCAACGGCTGCAGCTATCACGGCGTGAGCCTGAACGTGAACATGGACCTGCGGCCGTTTCTCGCGATCAATCCATGCGGCTACGCGGGGCTCGAAACCGTCGACATGGCAACGCTCGGCGTTGCCGCCGGCTGGGACGACGTGGCCCGTACCCTTGCAGCACGCCTCACCGCAAACCTCGACGGCAATCCCGCGGCCGTCGCCCAACCGCAGGCCGGTGCGCTCACCGCCTGACTGGATCGAACGAATGACTGACGTAACCGCGAATCCCGCAGCAGCCACCCCCGTGCCCGAAGGCGCGCTGGCTTCCCCCGCCGCTTACGACGCTACTGCGAAGCAGAAAGCGCAAGCCAAAACCGCGCGCATTCCGATCAAGGTCGTCCCGATCGAAAAGCTCAAGAAGCCGGACTGGATTCGCGTCAAGGCGGCCACGGGCAATTCGCGCTTCTACGAAATCAAGCAGATCCTGCGCGAACACAACCTGCACACGGTGTGCGAAGAGGCGAGCTGCCCGAACATCGGCGAATGCTTCGGCAAGGGCACCGCGACCTTCATGATCATGGGCGACAAGTGCACGCGCCGCTGCCCGTTCTGCGACGTCGGCCACGGCCGTCCCGATCCGCTCGATGCCGACGAACCGGCCAACCTCGCGCGCACCATCGCCGCGCTGAAGCTGAAGTACGTCGTGATTACGAGCGTCGACCGTGACGATCTGCGCGACGGCGGCGCGGCGCACTTCGTCGAATGTATTCGTCAGACGCGCGAGCAGTCGCCGGACACGCGCATCGAAATCCTGACGCCGGACTTCCGCGGCCGGCTCGACCGCGCGCTCGGCATCCTGAACGCCGCGCCGCCCGACGTGATGAACCACAACCTCGAAACGGTGCCGCGTCTGTACAAGGAGGCGCGCCCCGGTTCGGACTACGCGCATTCGCTGAAGCTGCTGAAGGACTTCAAGGCGCTGCATCCGCACGTCGCGACCAAGTCCGGCCTGATGGTCGGCCTCGGCGAAACCGAAGAGGAAATCCTGCAGGTCATGCGCGATCTGCGCGAACACGACGTCGACATGCTGACGATCGGCCAGTATCTGCAGCCGTCGGAGCACCATCTGCCGGTGCGCGCGTACGTGCATCCGGACACCTTCAAAATGTACGAGGAAGAGGCGTACAAGATGGGCTTCACGCATGCGGCCGTGGGCGCGATGGTTCGTTCGAGCTATCACGCCGACGTGCAGGCGCATGGAGCCGGTGTGGTCTGAGATTCGCGGCAGCGGTCGCAATCGTGGAAAAGCCCGCCTTGAGCGGGCTTTTCTTTTTGTGCCGGTCCGCAGCGCTTGGGCCGCTCGTCGTGTGACCCGCGCGGCCTACCGCGGTGTTTCTTCATACGCGATACTACGCGTGGGACTTGCGCTTGCGGCCAGCGAAACCACGCGGTGGACACGCGGCAAACACACGCAGCAGGCAAGCGTCGGCCGCACACTGAACCGCTCTATCTGGAAGGGTAACGAGACGTGGCAAACGGGATCGATCGCGGGACATCCGCACAATGGCCTTATCCGCGGCTGGTTGCGCATCGCTGCGGCGGCACGCTGGCGCCCGAAAACACGCTGGCCGGCTTCGACGCATGCGTGCGCTACGGCTATCGCATGGTCGAATTCGACGCGAAGCTCTCCGCCGACAATCAGCTTTTCCTGCTGCACGACGACACGCTCGATCGCACGACCAGCGGTCACGGTCCGGCTGCCGCGCACGCGTGGCAACAACTCGCCGCGCTCGATGCCGGTGCGTGGCGCGGCGCGCAATTCGCCGGCACGCGTTTGCCGACGCTCGCCGAAGCGGCCGAACGCTGCGCGCGCGACGGCATCGCCGCCAACATCGAGATCAAGCCGTGTCCGGGCCGCGAGGCGATCACCGGCACGCTGGTCGCTCGCGGCGCGCTGAGCTTGTGGCACGGACCGACGCCGCCGCTGCTGTCGTCGTTTTCGTTCGACGCGCTCGCCGCCGCGCGCGATGCCGCTCCCTCGCTGCCGCGCGGCATGCTGTTCGAGGAACTGCCGGCGGACTGGCTGCGCATCGTGCGCGAACTCGACTGCGTGTCGCTGCACGCGAGCCACCGCTATCTGAGCGAGCCGCTCGTCGCCCAGGTCCGCGCGGCCGGACTGCGCGTACTCGCTTACACGGTGAACGACCCGGCGCGCGCGCAACGGCTCGCGCAATGGGGCGTCGACATGATCTGCACGGACCGCATCGATCTGCTCGCGCATGACATGCTGGCCTAGGCGGAAACCCCTGCGGGTTTCCCCGCAATCCCTCCCGCGCCCGATTCCGGATTCCCCGACGGCCTTCGTCCGGATTTCCGGAATCCCGGACGGCGCGCGGCCGGTATCGCCAGAAAACCCATAGAAATCAAGGCTTCCAGCCCTGCATCGATCTGGCATCGACCTTGCATTTCAGAACGCGCGGCCGCAACGGCCCGACAACTAAAGCAAGGAGACAACGATGTCCGATTTCCCTTCCCGGTATTTCTGTATTCGTCGTCTTATCGCGCCCTGATGCCGTACTCGCGCGACGACGATCCGTTCGCGCGCGGCGTGCCGCAGGTCATGAGCTCATCCCCCTCGCAGGAATCATCGTGAAGAAACCTATCCATAAAGTGCTGTACGTCCAGGTGATCGTGGCGATCATCATCGGCATCGTACTGGGGCATTTCTACCCGAACCTCGCCGTCGACATGAAGCCGCTCGGCGACGGCTTCATCAAGCTCATCAAGATGGTGATCGGGCCGATCATCTTCTGCACGGTGGTGACGGGCATCGCCGGCATGGAAGACATGAAGAAGGTCGGGCGCGTCGGCGGGAAGGCGCTGCTGTACTTCGAGATCGTCTCGACCTTCGCGCTCGTGCTCGGCCTCGCGGCCACGCACCTGCTGCGTCCGGGCGCCGGCTTCAACGTCGATCCGGCCTCGCTCGACAGCCGCGCGGTCGCGTCGTACGCGGCTAAGGCGCACGGCCAGTCGAGCGTCGACTTCCTGATGCACATCATTCCGGACACGATCTCGTCGGCGTTCGCGCAGGGTGAAATCCTGCAGATCCTGCTGGTCGCGCTGCTGTTCGGCGCGGTGCTCGCGACGGCCGGCGAGAAGGGCAAGGTCGTGACGAACTTCATCGACAGCCTCTCGCACATCCTGTTCGGCATCGTGCGCATCATCACGAAGCTCGCGCCGATCGGCGCGTTCGGCGCGATGGCCTTCACGATCGGCAAATACGGCATCGGCTCGCTGCTGCCGATGCTCAAGCTGATCGGCACCTTCTATCTGACCTCGATCGTGTTCGTGGTGGTCGTGCTCGGCATCATCGCGCGCCTCGTGGGCTTCAACATCCTGCGCTTCGTCGCGTACATCAAGGAAGAGATGCTGATCGTGCTCGGCACGAGCTCGTCCGAAGCCGCGCTGCCGCAACTGATGCAGAAGCTCGAAAATCTCGGCTGCTCGCGCTCGGTGGTGGGCCTCGTGGTGCCGACCGGCTACTCGTTCAACCTCGACGGCACCAATATCTACATGACGATGGCGGTGCTGTTCATCGCCCAGGCGACCAACACCGATCTCACGTGGACGCAGCAGCTCACGCTGCTCGCGGTGACGATGCTGACCTCGAAGGGCGCGAGCGGCGTGACCGGCGCGGGCTTCATCACGCTCGCGGCGACGCTCGCCGTCGTGCCGACGATCCCGCTCTCGGGCATGGTGCTGATTCTCGGCATCGACCGCTTCATGAGCGAATGCCGCGCGCTGACCAACATCGTCGGCAACGGTGTTGCGACGGTCGTCGTGTCGGCCTGGGAGAAGGAGCTCGACCGCAGCCGGCTCAGCGCGGTGCTGCGCGGCGACGTGGCGGTCAAAGAGCCGGCCGGCGTCTGAGCGGCGCTTAGGGCTTTGGCTGTTTCTGTCGTCATGAGCGCGGACGCCTGCGTATGAAACCGGCGTCCGCGCATTCTTCCGAAGAGCCTGCTCGCGCGTCTTCTTCGGCACATCCGGAGCATGCGGGGCATCCGGCGGGCGAAACCCGCAGCCCGGTGTGCGGCGAAATTCGCGGCGCAACTTGCAGCGCAACTCACAGCAAAGCGCGCGGCAAAGCGCCAGGCGAAACCCGCGGCCAGTCCGGCCGCGAGCCCGTGCCGCCTTATGCCACAATGTCCGATCCCTATCGATCGGACCTTGCCAACGTGACGCGCCGCCTGCTGATCTTCTTCGCGCTGCTGGCCGGGCTCGTGGCGGCATGCGGGCTCACCTACGGTATCGCGTGGCGCAGCGGCGTCGACACGCTGCGGAGCAACGCAGCGGTGCGCGCCGAGCGCACCGCGAGCGCGCTCAAAAGCACGCTCGAACGCTACGAATCGCTGCCTTATCTGCTCGCCGAGCATCCGATCGTGCAGGATGTGCTTGTCGATCCGAGCCCGGCCAACGTCAAGCGCGCCAATCTCTATCTCGAAGACCTGAACCGCCACGCGCGCGCGACGGTCACCTACATCATCTCGCTCGACGGCTATTGCGTCGCCGCCAGCAACTGGCGCGGGCCAGGCAGCTTCGTCGGCGCGGGCTACCAGTTCCGGCCGTATTTCGTCGATGCGGTCAACGGCGGCGTGGGCCGCTTCTTCGGCATCGGCACGATTTCGCAGGCGCCGGGCTATTACATTTCGCAGCCGGTGCGGCGCGACGGCAAGATCGTCGGTGTGGCGGTCGTCAAGCTCGATCTCGAATGGTTCCAGGGCGTCGATGCATCCGAGCCGCTGCTCGTGACCGACGATCATGGCGTGATCTTTCTCTCCTCGGTGCCGGCCTGGAAATACCACACGATCCGTCCGCTGCCTGGACAGGTCGCTGATTCGATCTACCAGGCGCGGCAATACGCACAGCAGCCGATCGCGCCGCTGCCGGTCACGATCGAGCGCACGCTCGAAGGCAATGCGCAGATCGTGCGCATCGGCGGCGGGCGTCTCGCGCCGCGCTATCTCGCGTCGCGGCGCGGCATGGGCGAACCCGACTGGCATCTGATTACGTTGTCGCCCGTCGATCCGGTCGACGCCGACGCGCGCAAGGCAACCATCGTCACGGGCTTCGGCTATATCTCGCTCGTGCTGCTCGCGTTCTACTGGCGCATGCGTCGCGCGCGCGTGCGCGAAGTGATGCGCAGCCGCGCGCTGCTGCAGAAGGCGTATGCGGAGCTGAACCAGCGCGTTGCCGAGCGCACCGCCGATCTGTCCGAGGCGAACGAGCAGTTGCAGAAGGAAGTGGCCGAGCGCACGCGCGCCGAACAGGAATTGCGCGCCGCCCACGACGAGCTGATCCAGGCGAGCAAGCTCGCGGCGCTCGGCCAGATGGCGGCCGGCATCACGCATGAACTGAATCAGCCGCTTGCCGCGCTGCGCAGTTTCTCGGACAACACGCGCGTGCTGCTCGAACGCGGCGATCAGGCGTCGGCGCGCGAGAATCTCGAAGCGATCGCGGCGCTGACCGAGCGAATGGGCAAGATCACGAACCAGTTGAAGCTGTTCGTGGGCCGCGCGCGGCCGCGCAGCGCACGCGCGCCGGTCGTGCGGGCCTTGCGCAACGTCGTCGCACTGCTGCAAAAGCGCTTGCAGGGCGTCGAACTCGGGTTCGTGCTGATCGATGCGGATGCAAGTGCCGATGCCGGCGCCGATGCGCTTGCCGGTTGGCGCGCACCGCTGAGTCTTACGGACGATCATCCCGAACTGGTCGCGCATTGCGATGATCTGCGGCTCGAACAGGTGCTCATCAACCTGCTCGGCAACGCGCTCGACGCGACCGCCGGCATGAGCGCGCCGCGCATCGCGGTCGAGGTCGAAGCGAGCGACGCGAATCTGTCGATCGTGGTTGTCGACAACGGCCCCGGCATTGCCGACGACGTGCTGCCGCGCCTCTTCGAGCCGTTCTTCACGACCAAGGAAATGGGCCAGGGGCTCGGCCTCGGCCTCGCGATTTCATCGTCGATCGCGCGCGACTGCGGCGGTTCGCTCGTCGCGCGCAACGCGCCGCACGGCGGTGCATCATTCGTGCTGACGCTGCGCCGCGCACGCGTGCCGACGAACGTCGGGCACGACTCGCCGGGCGCGGGCTCCTGACATCACACGAAGCCTCACACGGAACACGCCATGAACGACGGCCTGCAGGTGCTATATATCGAAGACGATGAACTGGTGCGCCGCGCGAGCGTGCAGAGCCTGCAACTGGCGGGCTTCGACGTGATCGGCCACGCGTCGGTCGAGGCGGCGGCGAAGCTGATCAGCGCGGACTTTTCCGGCGTGATCGTCAGCGATATCCGGCTGCCCGGCGCGAGCGGACTCGATCTGCTCGCGCAGTGCCACGAGCGCGCCCCTGACGTGCCGGTGATTCTCGTCACCGGTCACGGCGATATCTCGATGGCCGTGCAGGCGATGCGCGACGGCGCCTACGACTTCATCGAAAAACCGTTCGCGTCCGAGCGGCTGATCGAGACCGTGCGGCGTGCGCTGGAGCGCCGCAAGCTCGTGCTCGAAAACCTCGCGCTGCGCCGTGAGCTGGCGGAGCAGAACACGGTGGCGCCGCGCATCATCGGCCGCAGTCCCGCGATCGAGCAGGTGCGGCGGCTGATCGCCAACGTTGCGCCGACCGATGCGTCGGTGCTCATCAACGGCGATACCGGCGCGGGCAAGGAACTGATTGCGCGTAGCCTGCACGAGCTGTCGCCGCGGCGTGACAAGCCGTTTATCGCGGTGAATTGCGGCGCGCTGCCCGAGCCGATGTTCGAATCGGAGATGTTCGGCTACGAGCCGGGCGCGTTCACGGGCGCGGCGAAACGGCGGATCGGCAAGCTCGAACATGCGTCGGGCGGCACGCTGTTTCTCGACGAAATCGAGAGCATGCCGCTCGCGTTGCAGGTCAAGCTGCTGCGCGTGCTGCAGGACGGCGTGCTGGAGCGGCTCGGCTCGAATCAGCCGATTCGCGTCAATTGCCGCGTGGTGGCGGCCGCGAAGGGCGACATGGCCGAGCATGTCGCGGACGGTTCGTTCCGGCGCGATCTGCTCTACCGGCTCAACGTGGTGACGATCGCGCTGCCGCCGCTTGGCGAGCGCCGCGAGGACATCGTGCCGCTGTTCGAACACTTCGTGCTCGATGCGGCCGTGCGCTATCAACGGCCGGCGCCGATTCTCACCGATCGCCAGCGCGCGAGCCTGATGCAGCGCGACTGGCCCGGCAACGTGCGCGAGTTGCGCAATGCCGCCGACCGCTTCGTGCTCGGCATCGCCGACGAACCCGCGCTGTCCTTCGCCGACGAGGACGCGGCCGCGCAACCGCTCAAGGAGCGGGTCGAGCAGTTCGAGCGGGCGATGATCGCCGAGGCGCTGGAGCAGGCGGGCGGCGTGGTCGCCGTGGCGGCCGACCGGCTGCAACTCGGCAAGGCGACGCTCTACGAGAAGATCAAGCGGTATGGCCTCGCGGCCAAAGGGGAAGGGGAGCGCTGAGAGGGCTAAAAGCAAAACGCCGGCCGCGTCAGGCGGCCGGCGTTTCGTTCGAGGCGGGGTTGATGCGGTTCCTTGATGCGGCTCTTTTTAACCCGGGCCGGGCCTGGCTTGGTGGCCTGCCCGGCGCCGCTGCGGCAGGCGTCAGGTCTTGAGCGCCTTTTCGAGCAACTGGTCGAGTTCCGCGAACTGCGGTTCGCCGACATAGCGCTTCAGAATCTTGCCGTCCTTGTCGATGACGAACGTGGTCGGCGTGAGCTGGACGTTGCCGAACTGCTTGGCGGCCGAGCCGTCGTCCATCGCGACCTTGAACGGCAGCTGACGCGTTGCCGTGTAGTTGGTCACGTACATCGGTGCGTCGTAGTTCATGGCCACCGCGACGAATTCGAGCCCCTGGCCCTTGAAGCGGTTATAGGTCTGGACCATCTGCGGCATTTCCTTCATGCAGGTGTCGCAGTTCGTCGCCCAGAAATTGACCAGATAGACCTTGCCTTTGAGATCGGCGGTCGTGAGCTTCTTGCCCGACAGCAGCGTGAAGGTCGCGTCGGGCACGCGTTGCTGGCCCGCAAACGCGAAGTAACCGGCGACGGCGAGCGCGACGACCACGATTGCCGCAATGATGTAGCGAAGCGGGTTCGTGCGCCGGGCGGCGGTTGATGAATTGGAGCTCATGAACGGAACCTCGTGAGTCGCGCGGGGCGCGCGGAACAATGGGGCAGGGTGGCACGTCGGGCCGGTGCTGAATAGCCCGGCTATTGTAGCTCCATTGGTGCCGTTGCGTCCGCGCGGCACGCCAGCGGGAGCGAAACCCGCCGTGGATCAGCGGATAATAGGGCTTTACGTTCCTGTCAGCTCGATCTTCCGTTTCCATGTCCAGAACTGCCTTTTGTTGCCGCTGGTTGCTTGTGCGTGTGTTGTGTCGTCTTGCCCCGTTGGGCCGCTTTCCGGCTCGCTTTCCAGTCTGGTTGCCGCTTTGTCTGCCTCTGCCGCAGCGCTTGAGGGAGCACAGTATGCTGCTCGGCTCCGACCGAATTCTCCCGCGCCTGCCGTACCCCCGAACCCGAACCGTGCTCGGCACGGCGGCGGCCGCGCTTGCACTCGGCGTCGCGTTGAGCGCCTGCTCGCCGACATTCGACTGGCGCACTGTCATGAACAACGACGACGGCTACACCGTCGACTTTCCGGCCAAACCGGGCAAGGACCAGCGCGCGGTACAGATCCACGGCGCGCCGGTGCAGATGGCGATGCAGACGGCCGAAGCCGGCAACGCGGTTTTCGCGGTCGGCACGGTGATGCTGCCCGACGATAGCGACGCCACCCAGCGCGCCGCGCTCGATTTCCTGCGCGCGGGTTTGGCCCGCAACGTCGGCGCGGCACCCGATGCGCACGCGGTGCAAATTCCGCTCGCCGCGGGCGGCCATACCCCTGGCCTCGAGATGAAGGTGAGCGGCGAGGCCGGCGCACAGCACGAGACCCGCATTGTCTACGCGCGGCTCGTCGCACACGGCCGGCACGTCTATCAGGCGGCGATCATCGCCGACCAACCGCTGCCGCAGGACCAGGTCGACCAGTTTTTTTCGTCGTTCCAGCTTTATTGAGCACGGGGCGTTCAGGCCGATGCGGCGCAAGCAGAGCGCCGCGCACAGTGAAAGTTCCTTCGCAGCTTTGTGCGCTAATTCCCGGTTTACGTTGAAGTTTTGGCGATAAGCCCCGTTCCTGTGGATAACTCTGTTGAGAAGTCGGCCTGATTTGCCGCAAAAGCCCGTCCGGCGGGGATTTCGTCAGAATTCACTGATGTGGTGGGTTTTATAAAAATCAATTAAATCAAAGGTTTATTGGTTTATGCTTGGGCGGGCTTCGGAATTGTTTCAAAATTTGTCAAAAGCGCGAAGATGTGCATAAGTCAAGTCTTGACAGTAGATTTTTCTCCTCATAGTGAGCCCAAAGCCCTGCGATACTGGATCGCTTCGGCGATTTGCGCGGCGCTCGGCATCGCCGCGCCGGCGAGGTCGGCGATGGTCCGCGCGACCTTCAGCACGCGGTAGTAAGCACGCGCCGACCAGCCGAATCGCTCGCCCGCTTCGCGCAGGAGCGCTTCGCCGGCCGGGTCCGGGCGGCAGACCTCATCCACTTCCCGGCCATCCAGTTCACGGTTGGTTTTGCTCTGGCGGATCAATTGCCGCTCGCGCGCGGCGCTGACCCGTTGCGCGATAACTGCGCTCGCTTCACCCGTGGTGGCCGCGCGGGCTCCGAGTTCGGCGGGTGTGAGCGCCGGCACTTCGAGCTGGATGTCGATCCGGTCGAGCAGCGGCCCCGAGAGCTTGCGCAGATAACGCGTCGCGATTTCCGGCGTGCAACGGCAGCGCCCGCCGGGATCGCCGCGCCAGCCGCACGGGCACGGGTTCATCGCGGCAATCAGTTGGCAGGCGGCCGGGAAATCGGCCTGCAACGCGGCGCGCGAGATCGTGATGCGGCCGGCTTCGAGCGGCTCGCGCAGCGTTTCGAGCACGACGCGATCGAATTCGGGCAACTCGTCGAGGAACAGCACACCCAGATGAGCGAGCGTGATCTCGCCCGGCTGCGGCGGATTGCGTCCGCCGACCAGCGCCGCCGCGCTCGACGAATGATGCGGCGCGCGAAACGGCCGTTGTCGCCATTGCGACGGCGTGAAGCCGATCCGGCTCGCGGACAGCAGCGCGGCGGAAGTCAGCGCTTCGTCGTCGGTCATGGGCGGCAACAGCCCGGGCAGACGCGCGGCGAGCATCGACTTGCCGGCGCCGGGCGGCCCGATCAGCAGCACGTGATGGCCGCCGGCCGCGGCGACTTCCAGCGCGCGCCGCGCGGCGCGCTGGCCGATCACGTCAGCCATGTCGGGGCGGGCGGCGACGGCTTCCGTGCCGGGCTCGGGTGCGGCGATCGGGCGCAGGCGCGCGTCCGGCGCGTCCGCGAGATGCGCGCATAGCGACGGCAGATCGGCGGCGCCATAGACGTCGACGCCGGGCACGAGCGCAGCTTCCGCCGCGCTCGCGGCGGGCAGGTAAAGCTGTGGAGTACGGAACGGCGATTCCGCTGCGGTTGCTTCGGCCAGCGGGGAAGGCGGCGCGGAAGAATGCACGGCGTTGCCATCGCCACCGTCGGCCGCCATTGCGCCGCGCGCCGTGCCGCATGCCATCGCGAACGCGCCGCGCATCGGCCGCAGCGCGCCGGTCAGCGACAGCTCGCCGGCGAATTCACGGTGGCGCAGCGATTCGGCGGGAATCTGTCCGCTCGCGGCGAGGATGCCGAGCGCGATCGGCAGATCGAAGCGGCCCGATTCTTTCGGCAGATCGGCCGGCGCGAGATTGACGGTGATGCGTCTCACGGGGAAGTCGAAGCCGCAGTTCTGCAGCGCCGCGCGCACCCGCTCGCGGCTTTCGCGCACTTCGAGATCGGGAAGACCGACGATGGCGAACGAAGGTAATCCGTTGGCGAGGTGAACCTCGACGGTGACTTCCGGCGCGCGGCCAGAGGCCGGCGCGCGACTGCGCACCACGGCAAGCGACATGTTTTCTCCCGTCGGACCGCGCGCCGTTGGCACGTGCGAGTCTCCTAAAGCGCTGATGACGTCACGGCCCGCTTGCCGGTGATGTGCAGCATGGCGCGGCGCGAATGCCGCGCGCGAGGGTTACGGCGTTTGAGTGAGCGGCAGCTTCTGTTCGAGCTCGGCGACGCGGCGCTCCAGCTCTTCGAGACGCGCACGGGTGCGCACGAGCACCTGGGTTTGCGTATCGAATTCCTCGCGCGTGACGAGATCGAGCTTCGAGAAGCCTTGCGACAGCATGGCCTTGACGTTGCGCTCGACATCCCTGGCCGGCGAGTTCTTGAACAGATCGCTCACGCGTGCCTGGAAGTCGTTGAAAACGTCGTTCGGTTGTTTCATGGTGTTCCCCTTGGTGCACAAAAAATGTGCATGTTTCATGACGTCTGTGCCCCGCCACGGCGAATGGGCGATCGTGGTGCGTGCCGCCCGCGTTGCCGCGGCCGCATGAGCGCCTTTGGTGCGCGCCGTCGCGTTCAGAACCTTCGAACACTCTAGCAACGATCCCTACGCCGCGCCACCCGCGCGCCGTGCGCCTGGCCGTTCGGACAAGGCCGTCCGGGCGCCTTGCGCCATGCACGCGAGGCGAAGTCTGACACAACATGGCACGCGAGTTGCTGTTACTGCCCCGCGCGCACCGCCGGAGCTTCTTCACCGGCGGCGCCGGAGACCACGGTTACGGGTACGCAACGGTTGGCAACGCGATCAGCAACACACTAGCGAGGAATTTCATGAAGCTCATTACCGCAATCATCAAGCCGTTCAAGCTCGATGAAGCGCGCGAAGCCTTGTCGGCGATCGGCGTGTCGGGCATCACGGTCACGGAAGTCAAAGGCTTCGGGCGGCAGAAGGGCCATACGGAGCTGTATCGGGGGGCTGAGTATGTCGTCGACTTTCTGCCGAAGGTGAAGATCGAGGCGGCCGTGTCGGACGACATCGTCGATCAGGCGATCGAGGCGCTCGAACGCGCCGCGCGCACCGGCAAGATCGGCGACGGCAAGATTTTCGTCACGCCGATCGAGCAGGTGATCCGCATCCGCACCGGCGAAACCGGGGCCGACGCGCTGTAAAGACCCAAGCGACACAGCACAGATAAGCGACAAGAGGAAAACGAAGATGCGCAAACTATTGATGTCCCTGCTAATGGCCGGCTCGCTGCTCGCGGGCGGTATCGGCGCCGCCCTCGCGGACGATGCGTCCGCGCCCGCGTCCGCTGCGGCCGCGAGCGCGCCGGCGGCAGATACGTCGGCCGCACCCGCTGCCGCCGCGGCGTCGGCACCCGCTGCCCCGGCCGCAAGCGCACCGGCGTCCGCCGACACCTCGGCAGCCGCAGCCGCGCCGGCTGCGCCGACCGCGCCGTTCTCGGTCGATTCGTCGAAGATCAATTCCGGCGACACCGCCTGGATGCTGACCTCGACCGCGCTCGTGCTGTTCATGACGATCCCCGGTCTCGCGCTGTTCTACGGCGGCATGGTCCGCAAGAAGAACGTGCTTGCGACGCTGATGCAAAGCTTCGCGATCACCTGTCTCGTGACGATCATCTGGACCGTGGTGGGCTACAGCCTCGCGTTCACGCCGGGCGGCTCGTTCATCGGCGGCTTCTCGCGCGTGTTCATGGCCGGCATGACCTACATCAAGGGCGACAAGGCCACGACGCTGACCGTGAGCCACCTCGCGCCGACGATTCCCGAGACGGTCTACTTCGTCTATCAGATGACCTTCGCGATCATCACGCCGGCGCTGATTACCGGCGCGTTCGCCGACCGCATGAAGTTCTCGGCGATGCTCGTGTTCATGTCGCTGTGGTCGATCATCGTCTACGCGCCGATCGCGCACATGGTGTGGGAGCCGACCGGCTGGCTCGCCAGCGCGGGCATCCTCGACTTCGCGGGGGGCACGGTGGTGCACATCAATGCCGGTATCGCGGGCCTCGTTTGCTGTCTGGTGCTCGGCAAGCGCGTCGGCTACGGCCGCGAAGCGATGGCGCCGCACAACCTGACGCTCACGCTGATCGGTGCCGCGATGCTGTGGGTCGGCTGGTTCGGCTTCAACGCGGGTTCGGCTGTCGCGGCGGACGGCCGTGCCGGCTTCGCGATGTTCGCGACGCAAGTGGCGACGGCGGCGGCCGCGCTCGCGTGGATGTTCGCCGAATGGGCGGCCAAGGGTAAGCCGTCGGTGCTCGGCATCGTGTCGGGCGCGGTCGCGGGTCTGGTCGCGATTACGCCGGCTTCGGGCTTCGTCGGCACGCTCGGCGCGCTCGTGATCGGCATCGTTGCCGGCGTGGTCTGCTTCTGGTCGGCGACGTGGCTCAAGCACAAGCTCGGTTACGACGATTCGCTCGACGCGTTCGGCGTGCACGGCATCGGCGGTATCGTCGGTGCGCTGCTGACCGGCGTATTCGCGGTCAAGGACATCGGCGGCGCGGACGGCAGCGTGATCCTGCAGGCGAAGGGCGTGCTGACGACGCTGATCTACAGCGGCGTGGTGAGCTTCATCCTGCTGAAGGTGATCGACATGGTGATGGGCATCCGCGTGACCGAAGAGCAGGAGCGCGAGGGCCTCGACGTGAGCCTGCACGGCGAACACGTCGAATAACGCCGCTGCTCGCAGTGCCTTCGCGCGGGCCCGCGCTTGCGGGCTCGTCGGAGCATGGAGTGCGGTGACGGATCAGGCATCCAGCACGGCGATTTTGCCCGCCTTCATGGCGGGCTTTTTTTTGCCGGATTTCCGGCGGAATGGTTGAGGGTCTTGCGCGAATGGGCGCGTCGAAGGAACCGTCTCGAAGACGACGGAAATAGCTCCGGCGGAAAACAGCAGGGAAGCCGCCTGACAACGTCCGCAAAATGGCTGGCGGATCGGTGGGAGATAATGACGAGCCGGCCGGCTATCGCTGAAAAAACCAGATGAACAGCCGGATGAAAAAGCCGCTTGAAAAAATCCCGATGAAAAAACGCGGTGAAAAACTGCGGCAAAAAACACTGCGGCAAATCCGCGGATAGGCGAGTCTGGAAACGGCCATTTACCGGGCCTATTATCGTGATAGGGAGAATACATTCGAGTTTGCTTGCGAATGGAGAAACCGTCCCCAAATAGACAAACTATTTGCTCTACAATCTTTTTTCTCCAGTTTGCGAGTGATCAATGGTTCCGCACCTAGTTACGGCGTTAAACGGCCCGCTGCTCGACCTCGAGCGGAAGATCCTCGACGCCACGCCCGCTATCGAACGCTGGTTCCGGCTCGAATGGCAGGAGCACACGCCGCCGTTCTACTGTTCCGTCGATCTGCGTAACGCGGGCTTCAAGCTCGCGCCGGTCGACACCAATCTGTTCCCCGGCGCATTCAACAATCTGCCGCAGGAAGTGCTGCCGCTCGCGGTGCAGGCCGCAATGGCCTCGATCGAAAAGATCTGCCCGGACGCGAAGAACCTGCTCGTGATTCCCGAGCGCCATACGCGCAACGCGTTCTACCTCGAAAACGTCGCCCGGCTCGCGTCGATCATGCGCCAGGCCGGGTTGAACGTGCGTTTCGGCACGCTCGACGAAACCATCAACGGCCCGGTCACGATCGCCTTGTCGGACGGCCAGAAGCTCGTGCTCGAACCGCTCGAGCGCTCGCCGCGGCGCCTCGGCCTGAAGAACTTCGACCCGTGCTCGATCCTGCTCAACAACGACCTGTCGGGCGGCATTCCGCCCGTGCTCGAAAATCTGCACGAGCAGTATCTGCTGCCGCCGCTGCATGCGGGCTGGGCGGTGCGCCGCAAGTCGACGCATTTCTCCTGCTACGACGACGTCGCGAAGAAGTTCGCGAAGATGGTCGAGATCGATCCGTGGATGATCAACCCGTACTTCGCGCGCGTCGAAGGCGTCGATTTCCAGGAGCGCACCGGCGAGGAAGCGCTGGCCGATGCGATCGACGGCGTGCTCAAGAAGATCGCCCGCAAGTACCGCGAGTACGGCATCTCCGAGAAGCCGTACGTCGTCATCAAGTCCGATGCGGGCACTTACGGCATGGGCGTGATGACCGTGCACGACGCCTCGGAAGTGGCCGCGCTCACGAAGCGCGAACGCGTGCGCATGGCAGCCACCAAAGACGGCCTCGAAGTGCATGACGTGATCGTGCAGGAAGGCGTGTACACGTTCGAGCGCATCGGCGAGGAAGTGGCCGAGCCGGTCGTCTACATGATCGACCGCTACGTGGTGGGCGGCTTCTATCGCGTGCACGGCAGCCGCGAGCGCGATCAGAACCTGAACGCGCCCGGCATGCACTTCGTGCCGCTCGGCTTCGAGCATACGGCGCTGCCCGACGCGCACGCGAAGCCCGGCGCGGCGCCGCCGAACCGCTTCTACATGTACGGCGTGGTCGCGCGGCTCGGGCTGCTCGCCGCATCGGTCGAACTCGAAAAGACCGATCCGGAAGCGATCCAGGTCTGAGCCACCTCGCGCGGCGGGATGGCGGCATGCGTGCCGCCATTGCCGTCTTCAAAGACTATATTGACGAACACTGTCACGCCACTCAGGGCGCACCGGGACTTTCATGGACATTCTTTTCATCGCCGATCCGCTGGGCCAGTTCAAGATCTACAAGGACACGACCTACGCAATGATGGCCGAGGCGGCGCGCCGTGGTCACACGGTGTACGCCTGCGAGCCGAAGCATCTGGCGTGGACGGGCGGTGACGTCGAGGCGAACGTGGAGCGTATTGCGATCGTCGGCGACACCGCCGATCTGCATCGCGACGTCTGGTTCGCCGCCGACCCCGCCGCGCCGCGCGCGCTGAAAAGCTTCGCCGCGGTCGTGATGCGCAAGGACCCGCCGTTCGACATGGAGTACGTGACGTCGACGTGGCTGCTCGAAATCGCCGAGCGTAACGGTGCGCGCATCTTCAACAAGCCACAGGCGATCCGCGATCATTCGGAAAAGCTCGCGATCGGCGAATTCGCGCAGTTCGTCGCGCCCACGCTCGTCACGCGCGACGCCGCGCGTCTGCGCGCGTTCCACGAGCAGCACGGCGACGTGATCCTGAAGCCGCTCGACGGCATGGGCGGCATGGGCGTGTTCCGCGTGAAGGCGGACGGCATGAACCTCGGCTCGATCATCGAAATGCTGAGCCACGACGGCGCGCGCTCGGTGATGGCGCAAAAGTTCATCCCCGAGATCAAGGACGGCGACAAGCGCATCCTGCTGATCGGCGGCGCAGCGGTGCCATATTCGCTCGCGCGCATTCCTCAGGGCAATGAGGTGCGCGGCAATCTCGCGGCGGGCGGCCTCGGCGTCGCGCGGCCCTTGACCGAACACGATCGCACGATTGCCGATACGCTCGCGCCCGTGCTGGCGGCGCGCGGTTTGCTGCTGGTCGGGCTCGACGCGATCGGCGACTGGCTCACCGAAGTCAACGTCACGAGCCCGACGTGTTTCCGCGAGATCATGGACCAGACCGGCTTTGACGTGGCCGGGATGTTCGTCGACGCGCTGGAGCGCGCGGCGGGCTGATGCCACGGCCTTGAATGCCGGGCCGGGCCCCCAACCTGTGTAGCGAATCCGCGTCAGGTCCGGCATTGGGTGTTGCGTCGGGCGCGCCTCGCGCTTTGGCGCGAAAATGAGCCTGTTACAATGCCCGCTCGCCCGCGCAAGGCATTCGGTAGCCACCGGCAAGATCGCCGGCCGTAACCGGTGCCGCCCGCGCGGATTGCGGACAACCAACGGGCAGGGTTCCCGCAGGCGCCCACCTCATGCGAGGCGCCGCGAACCGCTCGCCTGACGAGGCGTTTCCGCCCTCGCGACCCACGGCCGGTCAAGGGCGCTGACGAACCGGGCTGTGTCCCGGTCCATGGTTCGGGGCCGTTTTTTTGCAGTAAGGCTGACATGGCAGGCATTCTGATCATTGCGCACGCTCCCTTCGCCACCGCGTTGCGCGATTGCATTTCCCACATCTACGGCGGTTTGCCGGCGCGCATCGGCGTGATCGACGTGTCGCCCGATTGCGATCCCGCGCAAGTGGTGGCGTTTGCGAATGCGGAAATCGCGCGTCTGAAGGAAGAGAACGGCGCGCTCGTGCTCACCGACATGTTCGGCGCGACACCGGCCAATATCGCGGGCCGGCTTGCCACGGTGCCGGACGTGCGCGTATTGTGCGGCGTCAATCTGCCGATGCTCGTGCGCTCGGTCTGCTATCGCGCGATGCCGCTCGACACGCTCGTCGACAAGGCGCTCGCCGGCGCGACCAAGGGCATTCAGGCGATCGGGCCCGCTATGCCGGAAGCCTCCACGGCACCGGCCGCGCCGTGCGATTGCCCGCAGGCCTTGCCGGCGACCGTCGCGCCCGGCGACTGCATTCCCGCGTTGCCCGCCGACGCCGATCTGGCGCAGAAGGCGGGTTCGGCCGGCTTGTAGAGCTTGTAGACATAGGCGAAGCGTCGGCGGCGGGGCGTGTCGCCGGCGGCTTCAAACGCATTGCAACGGGTTTGCCGTTTCAACTTTTACCATCCCATTTACGCGCGCTTCGGACCATCACATGCTGCAACAGGAAACGACTATCGTGAACAAGCTGGGGCTGCACGCGCGTGCGTCGGCCAAGTTGACGCAACTCGCGGGCAACTATCAGGCGGAAATCTGGATGAGCCGCAACGGCCGCCGCATCAACGCGAAGAGCATCATGGGCGTGATGATGCTGGCAGCGGGTATCGGCAGCACGGTGCTGATCGAAACCGAAGGCTCCGACGAGCAGGAGGCGATGGACGCGCTGCTGAAACTGATCGCCGATAAATTCGGCGAGGGCCAATAATCCGGCGTATTCAGCGATCGGCTGATACGACAGCGCCGCGGCTCGTCCGCGGCGTTTTTTTTGCCGCCGGTATTTCAACGGGTAACAACGGCGGGAGGCGTATCGGCGGCACGTGTACGGTTAATCACGCGACAAGGGTGCGTAAGGCGAGACGGGTTTGCGGCGCGCGAGGCGTCGTCCACGATGTGCAGCCATACGGGCACACCCATCCTGCGCCGCCCGCGATGCCGACAATTCGTGCTGCGCCGCACACACCTTCGACATACTTCGCCAGAGCGCGGAATTTATAATGCCCAGTACAGTCTGAGAGCATTGCAGCGGTTTGCCGCGGCATCACACAACTAGAGGAGGTGCGCGTGTCGTTCACGCTGCATGGAATTCCCGTGTCACGCGGTATCGCCATCGGGCGGGCCTATCTGATCGCCCCGGCTGCACTCGACGTAGACCACTATCTGATCGAACCTGCCCAGATCGAAGGGGAGGTCGAGCGCTTTCGCGCGGCCCAGCAACGCGTTCATGAGGAACTGGATACGCTGCGTGCCGATCTCGCCGCCGACGCGCCCAGCGAAATGGGCGCCTTCATCAACGTTCACACGATGATCCTGAACGACGCCATGCTCGTTCAGGAAACCATCGACCTGATCCGTACGCGCCGCTACAACGTGGAGTGGGCGCTGACCGAACAACTCGAGCGCCTGTCGCGCCATTTCGACGATATCGAAGACGAGTACCTGCGCGAGCGCAAGGCCGACATCGAGCAGGTGGTCGAGCGCGTGCTCAAGGCGCTCGCGGGTGCGTCCGGTCTCGATGGCGTGCACGGTGCATGCGACGAGATGATCGTGGTCGCGCACGACATCGCGCCGGCCGACATGATGCAGTTCAAGACGCAGACGTTCCAGGGCTTCGTCACCGATCTCGGCGGGCGCACCTCGCATACCGCGATCGTCGCGCGCAGCCTCGGCATTCCGGCCGCGGTCGGCGTGCAGCATGCGAGCGCGCTGATTCGCCAGGACGACCTGATCATCGTCGACGGCGATCATGGCATCGTGATCGTCGATCCCGCACCGATCGTGCTCGAAGAGTATTCGTACCGTCAAAGCGAAAAGGAACTGGAGCAGCGCAAGCTGCAGCGTCTCAAGTTTTCGCCGACGCAAACGTTATGCGGCACGCGCATCGAACTGTGCGCGAACATCGAGCTGCCTGAAGATGCGCGCGCGGCCGTCGAATCCGGCGCGACCGGCGTGGGGCTGTTCCGCACCGAGTTCCTGTTCATGAATCACAAGGACCGGATGCCCGAAGAAGAGGAGCAGTTCTGCGCGTATCGCCGTGCGGTCGAGTTGATGAATGGCCTGCCGGTCACGATCCGCACGATCGACGTCGGTGCCGACAAGCCGCTCGATTCGATGGGCGGCGGCGATGGCTACGAAACCGCGGCGAATCCGGCGCTCGGGCTTCGCGCGATTCGCTGGAGCCTGTCCGAGCCGCAGATGTTTCTCACGCAGTTGCGCGCGATCCTGCGCGCGTCGGCGTTCGGCAAGGTGAAGATTCTGATTCCGATGCTCGCGCATGCGCAGGAAATCGACCAGACGCTCGATCTGATCCGCGAAGCCAAGCGTCAGCTCGACGACGCGGGCATCGGCTACGATCCGAACGTGCAGGTCGGCGCGATGATCGAGATTCCAGCTGCCGCGATTGCGTTGCCGCTGTTTCTGAAGCGACTCGATTTCCTGTCGATCGGCACCAACGATCTGATCCAGTACACGCTCGCGATCGATCGCGCGGACAACGCCGTCGCGCATCTGTACGACCCGCTGCATCCTGCGGTGCTGCATCTGATCGCGTTCACGCTGCGCGAGGCGAAGCGCGCGGGCGTGCCGGTCTCGGTGTGCGGCGAGATGGCTGGCGATCCGGCGTTGACGCGGCTGTTGCTCGGCATGGGACTCACCGAGTTTTCGATGCATCCGAGCCAGTTGCTCGAGGTCAAGCAGGAAGTGCTGCGCTCGCATCTGAAGACGTTGGAGAAGCCGGTGGCCGACGTGCTGGCATCGTTCGAGCCGGAAGAGGTGCAGGCGGCGCTCAAGCGGGTCGCGCTGGCTTGAGTTCGTGAGGTTTCGTCGACGCCTCTTTCAATAAAAAAACGCAGCCTGAGTGCTGCGTCTTTTTATTCGGCGCCCGTTAGCGCGAGCGGGTATCGAGGTATCCGTGCAGAGGTATCGGTGCAGCGATGCATCAAGCCCCATGAGCTTGCCCGCACACCGGGCAATCGGGCTGACGGCCGATGCGCATCGTGTTCCATTCCATCCGCAGCGAATCGAGCATCGTCAGGCGGCCGACGAGCGGCGTGCCGATCGCGCCGATCACCTTGAGCGCTTCGGCGGCCTGCATCGAACCGATGATGCCGACCGTTGGCGCGAACACGCCCATCGTCGAACACGCGACTTCTTCGAACGGCTGGTCTTCGGGAAAGATGCACGCGTAGCAGGGCGATGCTTCGTCGCGGAAATCGAACGTGCTGATCTGGCCGTCGAAACGCAGCGCCGCGCCCGACACGAGCGGCACGCGATGCTTGACGCACGCGCGGTTGATGGCGTGACGCGTCGCGAAGTTGTCGGTGCAATCGAGCACGACGCTCGCGTGCGGTACCTCGCGAGCGAGCCATGCATCGTCGACGCGCTCGGCCACTGCATTGACTACGACCTCGGGGTTGATCTGCGCGAGCATGTCGCGCCCGGACTCCACCTTCTTGCGCCCCACCGATGCGCTGACGTGCAGGATCTGCCGCTGCAGATTCGTGAGGTCGACCGTGTCGGCATCGACGAGCGTGAGGCGGCCGACACCCGCGGCCGCGAGATAGAGCGCCGCCGGCGAACCGAGACCGCCCGCGCCGACGACGATCGCGTGGGCGTCGATAAAACGCTGCTGCGCTTCGATGCCGATTTCGTCGACGAGAATATGGCGGGAATAGCGAAGGAGTTGATCGTCATTCATGGCGGGAGCGCGTGAGTGTGTCGCTGTGTCGCGCGAGGAAAGGCGGACTGGTGGTCCGCGGCGCGCATTCGTGGCTGTTATTTTAATCGCGCGGGGGAGAGCGGTTTGCCGTGGCTCAGCTTGCCGTAACCCAAGGGCTGGCACATCGCCGGTTGAGCGACGCCTTTTGCGAAGGCTTCGCGGTGTGGCTTCACAGTGTGTCTTCGCAGCACGAGGCGCTGCGAAGACACATGCGGACGGCTTACTTGCCTTGCGTGGCCGGCGCCGATGCAGGCGCGGGAGCCGAGGCAGGAGCCTGAACCGGAGCCGGTCCCGAGGCACCCGGCACCGGCTGGGTCGGCTTCACCGCGACCGGCGCCGAAGCCGACGTAGCCGGCTTGTTCTGCGCGAGACGGCGCTCCATCAGCGACTTCGATTCCTGAACCGGCTTGCCTTCGAGCTTGTTGAGCCCCTGTTGCAGCATGAAGTCGTCAGCCGAGCCGAATTCGACCGGCTTGCGGTCGCGATCCTTCTGGCGCTGTTCCGGCGTCTTCTTGTCGTTCTGCTCTTCGAGCAGACGCAGCTGTTCCATGCGCTCCTGCTCGCGCTGCTCCGCTTCCTTCTTCTCGTTCGGGTCCTGCGTGTTCGCAAGGTGATTCGAGTAGTCGACTTCGCGGGTCACGAGCGCGTCGTCCGGATCGCCGTCTGCGTACTGGTCGACCGGAATGTCGGGGCGAATGCCCTTGTTCTGGATCGAGCGGCCGCTCGGCGTGTAGTAGTACGCGGTGGTCAGGCGCAGCGCGGTGTCGGCCGTCATGGGCCGCACGGTTTGCACCGAACCCTTGCCGAACGTGGTCTTGCCGACGATCAGCGCGCGGTGCTGATCCTGCAGCGCACCCGCGACGATTTCCGAGGCCGACGCCGAGTAGGCGTTGGTCAGCACGATCATCGGCACGGTCTTGAAGATGGCCGGCACGTCCTTGAGCGGATCGCTGTCGAACGATTGCAGACGGTAGTTATCGTAGGTGTCGCGATAGATCTGCTTCGAATCCGGAATCTGGCCGTTGGTGGACACCACCACCGAGTTCGGCGGCAGGAACGCGCCGGCCACACCGACCGCGCTTTGCAGCAGACCGCCGCCGTTATTGCGCAGATCGAGAACGAGGCCCTTCAGGTTCGGCTCCTGGCGCGCGAGGTCCTGCAGCTTGGCGGCGAGGTCGGGCGTGGTGCGTTCCTGGAAGCTCGTGATGCGCACGTAGGCGAAGCCCGGCGCAACGATCTTGCCCTTCACCGACTGCACCTTGATGATCGCGCGCGTGACCGTGAGCGGGAACGTGCGGTCGTCGGTCTTGCGGAAGATCGTGAGCGTGACCTTGGTGCCCGGATCGCCGCGCATCTGCTTGACCGCCTGATCGAGCGTCATGCCGCGCACGGGCTTGTCGTTGATGCGCGTGATCAGGTCGCCCGGACGGATGCCGGCGCGGAACGCGGGCGTGTCTTCGATGGGCGAAATCACCTTGATCAGGCCGTCTTCCGACGAAATTTCGATGCCGAGGCCCGCGAAGCGGCCCTTGGTCTGTTCCTGCAGCTCTTCGTAATCGGTCTTGTCGAGGTACGACGAGTGCGGGTCGAGGCTCGACACCATGCCCTTGATCGCGGCGGTGAGGAGCTTCTTGTCGTCGACCGGTTCGACGTATTCGTGCTTGATCTGCCCGAACACTTCGGCGAAGAGCCTGAGCTGGTCTAACGGCAGCGGGGCAACCACGGCGCTGGCGGGTTGCTCGGCCGAGGCGGAGAACTGCAGGGTGGCAAAGACACCGGTAGCAAGGCCCGCGGCAATCAGGCCGATATTTTTCAGGTTCTTTCGCATAGAGTCTGTTGCGGGTCGGAAGCGCGTGGCAGCGTCGATAAAGATTGGACGGACAAGTATAACTGCACACCCGCCTGCTCAGGGCGTGGCGCAGATAATCGTGCTTCGACAGTACAGGACGGCCCGGGTTCGTGAGATCCGGAGCGCGCAGGGTGAATGCTTCGCCGGTGCATTCGACGGCCGGCTGCCCATACTGCCGCAAGCCACCCTCAAAGACCACCGGCGCGTCCGCCCAGGAAGCCGCTCAACCGGGTGGATAAAGGAAACCGCCTGGCGAAGCCGCCCAGCAGGGCCGGCGACTCCGGCTACTACTCACAAAACAGTATTTCCCGGTCGTCCGGGATTGCGCTGTGCGGCCCCGCGCATGGTCCGCCGCGCGGGGCCGCATGCGGTTCGCGCAATCAGCCCGCCTTGCCCTGGCTCGCGACCGCGGCTTGCGCCTTCGCGATCGCGTCCTGGTCGCCGAGATAGTAGTGCTTGATCGGCTTCAGGTTTTCGTCGAGCTCATAGACGAGCGGCACGCCGTTCGGAATGTTCAGGCCGACGATGTCGCCGTCCGAGATGTTGTCGAGATATTTGACGAGCGCGCGGATCGAATTGCCGTGTGCGGCGATCAGGATCTTGCGGCCCGACTTGACGGCCGGCGCGATCGACTCGTTCCACAGCGGCAGCACGCGCGCGACCGTGTCCTTCAGGCACTCGGTGAGCGGCAACTGTTCGCGCGGCACCTTGGCGTAACGCGGATCGGCGTACGGCGCGCGCTCGTCGGTCGGCTCGAGCGCGGGCGGCGGCGTGTCGTAGCTGCGGCGCCACACCAGCACCTGCTCGTCGCCGAACTTCGCGGCGGTTTCGGCCTTGTTCAGACCCGACAGCGCGCCGTAGTGGCGCTCGTTCAGACGCCACGAATGCACGACCGGCAGGTACATCAGGTCCATCTGGTCCTGCACGTGCCACAGCGTGCGGATCGCGCGCTTCAGCACCGAGGTGTACGCGATGTCGAACGTATAGCCCGACTCCTTGAGCAGCACGCCAGCCTGCTGCGCTTCCCGGGTGCCCTGCTCGGTGAGGTCGACGTCGACCCAGCCGGTGAAGCGGTTTTCCTTGTTCCACGTCGATTCGCCGTGGCGGATGAGAACGAGTTTGTACATGAGAATTGCCGGTCGGTAGTAAGGAAGCGGTAAAGCGTCGGGCGGCTCGTCCAGAGGTGTGCCGCCATCGCGTCAGACGGTTATTTTATAATGGCTGGATTGCCCTTTCCGATTTCTCTCTTTCCGGCGGATTTTCCGTGAAGTTCTTCACTGATTACACAAACCTCGTACTGATCGCGATCGTCCTCATTTCCGGTGGGTTGCTGCTGTGGCCGACCATCAGCCGGCGCGGCCGCGGCGGCCTGTCGGCGGCCGAAGCCACCCAGCTGATCAACCGGCGCAACGCGGCGGTCATCGACCTGCGGCCGTCCGCCGATTACGCCCGCGGCCATCTGCCCTCGGCCCGGCATTTCGAACTCGCGGAGCTGCCGGCGAAGGTCGCGCAACTCGCGAAGAACAAGAACAACCCGGTGCTGCTGGTGTGCCAGACCGGCCAGCAGTCGAACAAGGCCGCGCGTCTCGTACAGGAAGCGGGATACGCCGAAGTCCATGTTCTCGAAGGCGGTGTCGACGCCTGGCAGAAAGCCGGCATGCCGGTTGTGAAACAAGGAGCAGTCAAGTGAACAAAGTGATCATGTACAGCACCCAGGTGTGCCCGTATTGCCAGATGGCCGAACGTCTTTTAAAGTCGCGCGGCGTCGAGCACGTCGAGAAAGTACTGATCGACAAGGACCCGGCCCGTCGTGATGAGATGATGACCCGCACCGGTCGTCGCACGGTGCCGCAGGTGTTCATCGGCGAGACGCATGTCGGCGGCTATGATGATCTTTCCGCGCTCGATCGCGCGGGCGGTCTGATGCCGCTGCTCGAAGCTGCCTGAGTCAGCTACCTGAGTCAGCAGCCTGAGTTCGCGGGCTTTCGCGTCGCGCGAGCGGGCGGACGACTCGACAAGCCGGCGCATGCGCGCTCCGCCGGGGCGCGCGATCCGTCGCAACAATCTGGCGACCTATGTCAGCATGGGCCGCCGCCATGCATACCTATCAGGGAATCACTCAATCATGTCCGACGAGAATAACCAGCCGTTCTTCAACATCCAGCGCATCTACCTGAAGGACATGTCGCTCGAGCAGCCGAATTCGCCGGCGATCTTCCTCGAGCAGGAAATGCCGTCGGTCGAAGTCGAAGTCGACGTGAAGGCCGAGCGCCTCGCCGAATCCGTGTTCGAAATCCTCGTGACGGGCACGGTCACGGCCAAGGTCGCGGACAAGGTCGCGTTCCTGATCGAAGCGAAGCAGGCCGGAATTTTTGACATTCGCAACATTCCTGCCGAGCAGATCGATCCGCTCGTCGGCATCGCTTGCCCGACCATCCTGTTCCCGTACCTGCGCTCGAACATCGCCGACGCGATCACGCGTGCCGGCTTCCCGCCGATCCACCTCGCCGAGATCAACTTCCAGGCGCTGTACGAGCAGCGTCTCGCGCAGATGAGCGCGGCTCAGCAGGACGGCGCGGCGCAAAACGGCGTCACGCATTAAGGCGCCGCACGCAGTGCCGGCTATGAAAGTTGCCGTTCTCGGCGCCGGCGCATGGGGTACCGCCCTCGCCGGCCATCTCGCCTTAAGGCACGACACGGTGCTATGGGCGCGCGAGGCCGCGCTCGTTGCCGAGCTTTCCGCTGCGCACGAAAACGCCCGCTATCTGGCGGGCGTTGCCTTGCCGCCGGCGCTTCGCTATGAAGCGGACTTCGGTGCGGCGCTCGATCATGCGCTCGCCGAAGACGCGCTGTGCGTCGTCGCGACGCCGGTCGCCGGCCTGCGCGGTCTCTTCCAGGCGATGCGCAATGCGGGCAAGGTGCCGGCGCATGTCCTGTGGCTGTGCAAGGGTTTCGAAGCCGATTCGCAGTTGATGCCGCATCAGGTGGTCGCGGCCGAGCTGCCGGATCATGCCGGCAACGGCGTGTTGTCGGGGCCGAGCTTCGCGCGCGAAGTCGGCCAGGGCCTGCCGGTCGCGCTGACTGTCGCGAGCGCGTCGGCGGCGTGCCGCGAACGGACGGTTGCGGCGTTCCATCACGGCGCGATGCGCATCTATACCGGCGACGACGTCGTCGGCGTGGAAGTGGGCGGCGCGGTGAAAAACGTGCTGGCGATCGCCACCGGTATCGCCGATGGCCTCGGCCTCGGTCTCAATGCACGCGCCGCGCTGATTACGCGCGGGCTCGCCGAAATGTCGCGTCTCGGCGTGACGCTTGGCGGACGCGCGGAAACGTTCACCGGCTTGACGGGCCTCGGCGATCTGATTCTGACCGCCACCGGCGATCTGTCGCGTAACCGCACGGTCGGCATGCAACTCGCCGCGGGCCGTACGCTCGACGACATCCTCGGCGGCCTTGGTCACGTGGCCGAGGGCGTGCGTTGCGCGCAGGCCGTGCTCGCGATCGCGCGCGCTCATGCGATCGAGATGCCGATCACGCAGGCGGTTTGCGCGGTGCTGTTCGACGGCGTGGCACCGCGCGATGCGGTCAGCGCGCTGCTGCGGCGCGATTCGAAGGCCGAATGAGCGAGGCGGGATAAGCCAGGCCGGTTCCGTCGGCCTGGTTGTCGGCTGCGTCGGCCGTGTCCGCTGTATTCGCCATATTTGCCGTCTCCCACCGTCCATTGGCCGGCCGTTTGGCGCGAGCCGCTTCGTGAATCGCCTCGCGAATCGCCGTTGAACGGCGGCCCCGCCTCGCTGTCCACCTTGTTATAAGAAGGCCCGGATCAGCGAGGTTCCCATGCCCACCTTCAATCTCAGTCACGGAAATTGCTCGCTCGAAGCGCGCGTGGTCGACATCACGACGCTCGCGGTCGATGCAATCGTCAACGCCGCGAATACGTCGCTGCTCGGCGGCGGCGGCGTGGATGGCGCGATTCATTGCGCGGCCGGCGGGGACCTGCTGCGCGAGTGCGAAACGCTCGGCGGTTGCGCGACCGGCGACGCGAAACTCACCGCGGGCTACCACCTGCCCGCGAAGCACGTGATTCACGCGGTCGGTCCGGTATGGCGCGGCGGCGCGCATGGCGAAGCCGATCTGCTCGCCTCGTGCTATCAGCGCTCGCTCGAAGTCGCGCGCGATGCGCATTGCGTGAGCATCGCGTTTCCGGCGATCAGTTGCGGCATCTATCGCTTTCCCGCCGACGAGGCTGTGCGCATCGCCATCGCGACCGTGCTTGCCATGTTGCCGCGCACGCCGCGCATCGGCGAAGTGGTGTTCGCCTGTTTCGACGACGCCATGTTCGCGCGCTACGCGGCCGAACTCGCGCGCCGTCAGGCGCCGCCTTCGAAGCCGGCCTGACGCCACGCTTCGAACACGACGACCGCAACCGTGTTCGACAGATTCAGGCTGCGGTTGCCGGGGCGCATCGGCAGACGCACGCGCTGCTCGTTCGGAAAGCGTTCGAGCAGCGCATCGGGCAGGCCACGCGTTTCCGCGCCGAACACGAACCAGTCGCCGGGACGGAACGCATGGTCGTGAAAGCGGCCCGAGCCGCGCGTCGTGAACGCGAACATGCGCGCGAGGTCCGGCGTTTCTTTTGCGATGAACGCGTCCCAATCGGCATGCACATGCATTTGCGCGTACTCGTGATAGTCGAGGCCGGCGCGACGCATTTTCGCGTCGTCGAGCGGAAAGCCGAGCGGCTCGATCAGATGCAGCCGCGCACCGGTGTTCGCGCACAGGCGGATCACATTGCCGGTGTTCGGCGGAATTTCGGGTTCTACGAGAACGACGTTGAACATGACTGGACCACGTGGAGACTAGTTTTTGGGGGTGCGTAGCGCGACGAAGTTCGTGACCCGCCGTGCGCCCGCGGCCTTCAGCGTATGCGCGAGCGCTTCGAGCGTGGCGCCGCTCGTCATCACATCGTCGACGATGCCGACATGCAGGCCGCGCACCGCATGCGCGACACGAAACGCGTGGCTGACGTTTTGCCGGCGCGCCTCGAGATCGAGCCGCGACTGCGGGGCGGTGTCGAGCGTTCGTTGCAGCAAGGTGGCGTCGCTGCGCACGCCGAGCGCGCGGGCGAGCGGCCTGGCGATCTGCCACGCCTGGTTGTAGCCGCGTTTCGCGAGACGGCGGCCGGCCAGCGGCACGGGCGCGATCACGTCGGGATGGCCGGCGGCATGCGCCGAGGCATCTTGCGCGAGCCGTGCGAGGCGTCGCGCGAACTCGCGTGCAAGCATCAGACGCGCGCGGAACTTGAGGCCAACCGCGAGCGTGTCGAGCGGCGCGCGATAGTCGGCGAGCGCGAAGCTCGCGTCGAACGGCGGCGGCGCGGCCACGCAAGCAGCGCAGCGATACTGCGCGCGAGCGGCCCAGCGCGTGGCCGGCAGCGGCACCGCGCAGACCGTGCAGCGCAGGCGGCTTTCGTTCCAGTAGGCGGCGTCGCAACCCTCGCACAACGTCTTATGCGACAAATTGCCGCATAACGCGCAAAGGTTCGGCAAGAGCGCGTGCAACGCGCGCGGCCATGCCGAATGCGCGCCTTTCGAAAGACGCGCGAGGTGATTGCGACAGGACGAAGAAAATGACTGGAATTGCACGAGTGGGCGGCTGCGAAAGCCTTTCAAGCTGAATGCCGGGAAACGAACGAGTATACTTCGAGCTCTACGCCAGCACGACACTCATGTCCCCAACATCCGCTCAATCTGGCCGTCCGGCCTATGATTCCCGGCGCCTCAGGCGTATTTTCGACCGCCGCGCCGCAACCTTCGACGAGGTGGCCTTCCTGCCGCGCGAGATCGCGCAACGCATGAACGAGCGTCTCGATTACATCAAGGTGGCGCCGGCGAGCGTGCTCGATGCGGGCTGCGGCGCGGGCGAAGACATCCCCGCCTTGCGCGAGCGCTTTCCCGAGGCGCCGGTGTTCGGCTCCGATCTGTCGCACGGCATGCTCAGGCGCGCGCTGCGTCACGATGCCGGCGACACGAGCTGGCGGCGCTTCCTGCCGGCCTCGCTCGGCAAGGCGCTCGGCGCGCGCGGTCCGCGCTTCGCGCAGGCCGACTTCTCTGCGCTGCCGTTCGCGGCCGGCGCATTCGAATTCATCTGGTCCAATCTCGCGCTGCACTGGCATTCGCGGCCCGATCTCGTGTTTCCCGAATGGCAGCGCGTGCTCAAGGTGAACGGCCTGCTGATGTTCAGCACGTTCGGCCCCGACACGCTCAAGGAGTTGCGCGGCGCCTACGCCGAGATCGAGGCTGCGCACGGCGTCGCGTCGCGCAAGCATGTGATCGACTTCGTCGACATGCACGATCTCGGCGACATGCTCGTCGAAGCCGGCTTCGAGATTCCGGTAATGGACCAGGAAACGCTCACGATCACCTACAAGTCGCCCGAGTCGCTGCTCGCGGACGTGCGCCGCTGGGGCGCATATCCGTTCGAGCGCGAGACGCTGCCGGGTGCCGTCGCGCGCAGGCTGCACAAGGCTCTCCTCGCGGCGCTCGAAGCGCGCCGGCGCGCCGACGGCACGATCGCGCTGACCTTCGAGGTGATCTACGGGCATGCATGGAAAGCGGTGCCGCGCACCACGGCCGAGGGCCATGGCATCGTGCGCATCGAGGACATCGGACGCGGTTCGGGCAAGCGCCGTTAGCGGATGGCCGGCGCGTTGGCGGCGTTTTGCCTGTGTCTTGCCGGCGTCTTGCCTGTACTTGCCGGTGGAGCACAGGCCGCTTGCCGGCCTGTCGTTAGCACGTTGCGCGGCGGTTGTCGACCGGTGCTTTGGCCCATTTGCAGAGGGGTTGCCGACGCGGTAAAGAGGACATCTGTTATGCCTGAGATTTGCCTTTCGAAAGAGCCGCAAAAGGCTGGGCAAAATGGCGCTAAGGCTTGTCGCGCCTGGCTTGCGGGGCAATCGGGGCTTGCTTGTGGATGCCATGGATCGCGCCTATAATGCGTCAGTTTGTCGCCCGGAGTTCCCACCTCCGCGGCGGTAAGCCGAGGGCGCAAGACGGCAGCATGAAGTGACGCGGTAGGGGTTGGAGCGGTCGCAAGCGGTGGCGAAAGTCGTCGCGAAGATGCGCGGCGTGCACGGCAAAAGCGGCGGCCGCGGGAAGCATCCGGGCAGTAGAGGAAGTAGAAGAAGGCGGACCGGAAGCAGCGATTCGCAGGAGGCAGCGATGGGTGCATCAGATCATCTGCTGGCGGATTCGGAGCCCGTCCTCAAGGACTGGACCATGAAGCGCAACTGTTCGATCTCGCCGCGGCAGTTTGTCTGCCTGTACGTGTCGCTTGCGTTGTTCTCGCTGGCAATTGCTTTCATGCTGGTTCTGGTCGGCGCCTGGCTGGTGCTGCCGTTCACCGGAATCGAGTTGCTGGCGGTAGGTATCGCGTTTGCAATATATGCGCGTCATGCTGTCGATTACGAGCGCATCCGGTTGTTTCCTGGCCGGCTCGTGATCGAGCAGGTCAGCGCCGAGCAGATTACGCAGTTCGAATTCAATCCGCGCTGGGTGCGGATCGAGCCGGGTGCAACGCCGCGCGACCAGATCAAGCTGGTCTCGCGCGGGCAGACGATCATGATCGGGCAACATCTCGCGCAGAATCGGCGCGCGCAGTTCGCAGGCGAGCTGCGGATGTGGCTGGCACGCTGTTAGGTAGTGCCGGACACGCGGCGTTCAAGGGGGCGCGCGCGAGACACGCTGCCAGCGGGGTCGATGGGTTTGAATGGAAAATTTGGGTAAGGAAGCTATGAAAACAATCAAGCGAGCGCTCACGAGCGTGCTGGCGACGAGCGGACTGCTTTTCGCCGGTGCCGCCCTGGCAGTGGGCGATGCTCCTGGCGGCCCAGCCGTCAACGCGATCAATCTCCAGCCGCCTGCAACGAGAATCGCCGAGGAGCTGTTCAGCCTGCACATGTTCATGCTGGCGCTTTGCACGGTGATTTTCGTCGGCGTGTTCGGGGTGATGTTCTATTCGATCTTTGCCCACCGCAAATCGAAAGGCCACAAGGCATCCCATTTCCACGAAAGCACCACCGTCGAAATCATCTGGACGATCGTGCCGTTCGTCATCGTCGTGCTGATGGCGCTGCCCGCCACCAAGGCCGTCGTCGCGATGAAGGACACCTCGAACGCCGACCTCACGATCAAGGTCACCGGCTACCAGTGGAAGTGGGGCTACGACTACGTGAAGGGTCCGGGCGAGGGCATCAGCTTCCTGTCCACGCTCGCCACGCCGCGCGCCGAGACCGAGGGCCGCGAGCCGATCTCCACGCTCTATCTGCAGGAAGTCGATAACCCGCTCGTGGTGCCCGTCGACAAGAAAATCCGCATCATCACCACCGCGAACGACGTGGTCCACTCCTGGTACGTGCCGGCCTTCGGTGTGAAGCAGGACGCGATCCCGGGCTTCGTGCGCGACACGTGGTTCAAGGCTAACCGCACCGGCACGTTCCGCGGCTTCTGTACCGAGCTGTGCGGCAAGGAACACGCGTTCATGCCGGTCGTCGTCGAGGTGCTGTCGGCCGACGACTACGCGAAGTGGGTCGAGGTGCAGCAGAAGAAAATGGCCGCTGGCCAGGACGATCCGAACAGGACCTACACGATGGCCGAGCTGATGGAGCGCGGCGGCAAGGTCTACGCGGCGAACTGCGCGGTCTGCCACCAGCCGACCGGCAAGGGCGCGGGCGTATTCCCGGCGCTCGACGGCAGCAAGATCGCCAACGGCCCGATCGCCGATCACGTGAGCCTCGTGCTCAAGGGCAAGAACGCCATGCCTTCGTGGGCGCCGACGCTGAACGACGTCGAAATCGCCTCGGTCATCACCTACGAACGCAACTCGTGGGGCAACCACACGGGCGACATTCTCCAGCCGAAGCAGGTGGCCGACGCGCGCAACGGCAAGCTGCCGGAAGGCGGCAACCATCTGGCCGACGCGGGTGCCGCGGCCTCGGGTGCGGAAGCGGCGTCCGCGCCGGCTGCCTCGGGCAACGACACAGCGGCCGCCACGGATAGCGCGGCGGCCACGCTGCCGGCGAACGTCTACTTCGAGACCGGCAAGAGCACGCTGCCGGCCGACGCGAAAGCGGCGGTCGAGGCGGCCGCGGCCTACGCGAAGGCGCATCCGGATGCGAAATTCACGCTGTCGGGCTTTACCGACGCCACCGGTTCGGCCGATCTGAACGCGAAGCTCGCGAAGGATCGTGCGCAAGCCGTGCGCGACGCACTGAAAGCAGCCGGCATTGCCGAAGACCATATTATTTTGAAGAAGCCGGAAACGATCACCGGCGGCACCGACGCGAAGGAAGCCCGGCGCGTTCAGATCAGCCCGGCAGCCTGACGTGTTCATGGTCAGCACCGCAGAATTCGCTTTAGGAGATTGTCATGTCTAGCATCGGACACGATGTAGTCGCGGGCCACGAGCACGTGCACGGCGACCATGCCCACGAAACGCCGCACGGCTGGCGCCGCTGGCTGTTCGCCACCAACCACAAGGACATCGGTACGCTGTACCTGATCTTCTCGTTCACCATGTTCCTGTCCGGGGGCGTGATGGCGCTGATGATCCGTGCCGAGCTGTTCGAGCCGGGTCTGCAGATCATGCGTCCCGAGTTCTTCAACCAGTTGACCACCATGCACGGACTGATCATGGTGTTCGGCGCGATCATGCCGGCCTTCGTCGGCTTCGCGAACTGGATGGTGCCGCTGCAGATCGGCGCGTCGGACATGGCCTTCGCGCGCATGAACAACTTCAGCTTCTGGCTGCTGCCGGTCGCGGCCGTGCTGCTGGTCGGCTCGTTCTTCGCGCCGGGCGGCGCGACCGCCGCGGGCTGGACGCTCTACGCACCGCTTTCCACGCAGATGGGCCCGGGCATGGACTTCGCGATTTTCGCGATCCACCTGATGGGTGCGTCGTCGATCATGGGCGGTATCAACATCGTCGTGACGATCCTGAACATGCGCGCCCCCGGCCTCACGCTGATGAAGATGCCGATGTTCGTGTGGACCTGGCTCATCACCGCGTACCTGCTGATCGCCGTGATGCCGGTTCTGGCGGGCGCGATCACGATGGTGCTGTTCGACCGCCACTTCGGCACGTCGTTCTTCAACGCGGCGGGCGGCGGCGACCCGGTCATGTACCAGCACATCTTCTGGTTCTTCGGGCACCCCGAGGTGTACATCATGATCTTGCCGGCGTTCGGGATCGTCTCGCAGGTGATCCCGGCGTTCTCGCGCAAGCCGCTGTTCGGCTATAGCTCGATGGTGTACGCAACGGCGTCGATCGCGATCCTGTCGTTCATGGTCTGGGCACACCACATGTTCGTGACCGGCATGCCGGTGACGGGCCAGCTGTTCTTCATGTACGCGACGATGCTGATCGCGGTGCCGACCGGCGTGAAGGTGTTCAACTGGGTCGCGACGATGTGGCGCGGTTCGCTCTCCTTCGAAACGCCGATGCTGTTCGCGGTGGGCTTCCTGATCGTGTTCACGTTCGGCGGCCTGTCGGGTCTGATGCTCGCGATGGCACCGCTCGACATCCAGTATCACGGTACTTATTTCGTGGTCGCGCACTTCCATTACGTGCTGGTGGCGGGGTCGCTATTCGCGCTGTTCTCGGGGTGGTACTACTGGTCGCCGAAGTGGACCGGCTGGATGTACAACGAAACGCGCGGCAAGATCCACTTCTGGGCGTCAATGTTCTTCTTCAACCTCGCGTTCCTGCCGATGCACTTCGTCGGTCTCGCGGGCATGCCGCGTCGTTATGCCGACTACCCGGCGCAGTTCACCGACTGGAACCAGGTCATCTCGATCGGCGCGTTCGGCTTCGGTCTCTCGCAGGTGTACTTCCTGTTCGCGGTGGCGCTGCCGGCTTACCGTGGCGGTGGCGAGCACGTGGAAGCGGGCGACAAGCCGTGGGACGGCGCAACGGGTCTCGAGTGGACCGTGCCGAGCCCGGCACCGTTCCATACGTTCGAGCATCCGCCGACCGTCGAGTAAGCCTCTTCCGAAGTGCCGGATTCCGGCGGCGCGGCATGCCGCTCTGGAACCCGGCGCTTCGTGAGGCCGCCATGTGGGCGGCCTCGTCAGTGACGAACCGTATTCAGACAATCGAGCATGACGCGCAATCCAGAGGGAAGACGTACGCCGGAGCAGATTCGCGCGGGCAACAGGCGGATAGGGTTGGTGATGTTCGCGGTCGCGGCGCTGTTTTTCGTGAGCGTCATCGTCAAGCAGTGCTGGTTTAGCTGACTGTTTGGGTGGGCGCAGGCTGACGGCCGCGGCCGTTGAAGTCTGCTTGCAGGTTTGTTGAGGATTCGAATGTCGACGCAAACGCCGGCTCCGGCCGACCGCTCTTTCAACCGTTTGATGCTGGTCAAGCTGTTCGTCGTCGCCGTGATGATGTTCGGTTTCGGTTTCGCGCTGGTGCCGATGTATCGCGCGATCTGCCAGGTGACCGGCATCAACAACCTCGTGCAGCGCGATGTTTCGGTGCGCGAGGCGAAGAATACGCAGGTCGACATGAGCCGCACGATTTCGATCGAATTCGATGCGAACGCGCGCGGTCCGCTCGGTTTCTGGCCGGAGCAGCGCAGCCTCGACGTGCATCCGGGGGAAGTGACGACGGTGATGTACGACGTGAGCAACGAACAGGCGCGCACGATTCACGCGCAAGCCATTCCGAGCTACGCGCCGAAGCAGGCGACCGAGTACTTCAGGAAGATCGAGTGTTTCTGCTTCACGCAGCAGACGTTGAATGCGAACGAGAGCAAGCGGATGCCGGTGGTGTTCGTGGTCGATCCGAAGTTGCCGAAGGATGTGAAAACGATCACGCTGTCGTACACGTTCTTCGAATTGAATACGCCGGCGGCGGCGAGCACGGACGACGCGGCGCCGAAGGCGGAAGCGCAGACTGCTTCCGCGAAGCCGGTCTGATGCGGGTGCGACGGCGCAAGCCGCAGATGAAGGACGAGGTGAGATGAGCGATAACGGCGGCAGCCCGCGCAAGAGCAGTTTCGGTCAGTCGATGCGTGCTGTGTTCTGGTCGTTTTTCGGCGTGCGCAGGCGCCGCGATCTGGAAGCGGATGCCACGCAACTCAATCCGCTGCATGTGATCGTGGCGGCGTTGATCGGCGCGGCGATTTTGATCGGTGTGCTGATTCTCGTCGTGCATGCGGTCGTCGGGTAGGGCAACGGCAGCGAAGCCCACGAATTAGAGAGAAGCGGTGCGGTATCGACGCGCCGCCGAAGATACAGCCGGAGATTCCGGAACAACTGGACTGAAGTGGAGAATCAAGAATGAGCGGTCAAAACGAGAGCCCGTACTATTTCGTACCGCATCCGTCGCGGCATCCGATCAGCGCCGCTGCCGGATTGCTGGTCATGCTCGGATCGCTTGCGGCCTGGATCAACGAACACACGTGGGCGCCGCTCGGCGTGCTCGTCGGTTTGCTGTGGCTGCTCTTTACGCTGTGGCACTGGTTCGGCGACGCGATCGCCGAATCGGAAGGCGGCATGTACGGCAAGAACGTCGACCGCTCGTACCGCTGGAGCATGAGCTGGTTCATCTTCTCCGAAGTGATGTTCTTCGGCGCTTTCTTCGGCGCGCTCTTCTATGCGCGTGAAATCGCGCTGCATCAGTTGGGCAGCCTCGACTTCAAGCTGATCTGGCCGGATTTCTCGGCGGTGTGGCCGAACAACGGTCCCGCGAACCTGGTGTCGACCTACAAGTCGATGCAGCCGTGGCCGGTGCCGACCATCAACACGGCACTGCTGCTGTCCTCGGGAGCGACACTGACGGTTTCGCACCATGCGCTGCGCGACAACCATCGCAAGAAGGCGATCGCCTGGCTGGCCGCGACGCTCGTGTTTGGTGTGTGCTTCCTGTTCCTGCAGGGCTTCGAATATTTCCACGCGTACAACGAACTGAATCTGACGCTCGCCTCGGGCATCTACGGTTCGACGTTCTTCCTGCTGACGGGCTTCCACGGCTTCCACGTGTTCCTCGGCGGCACGATGCTCGCGGTGGTGCTGGTGCGTCTGATTCGCGGCCACTTCACGCCCGAACATCACTTTGCGTTCGAAGGCGCGGCCTGGTATTGGCACTTCGTCGACGTCGTGTGGCTCGGTCTGTACGTCGTCGTGTACTGGCTGTAACGCAGTCGGGCTCGCGCATACCGCTTGGCCGGATGTGCGCGGGCCGTTGGCGCAACGTCTATCGGGCGGCGCGCACGAGCAGTAGGCAAGGATCTGTGCAGCGCCGCCCTCGACCTGTCAGGGCGGCGTTTTGTTTGGCGGTGCGGAAAATGTATCGCTGACGTTCGTGGCCTGAGCGGTGACCAGAGCGGTCCGAAACCTGAAGCGCCGGGTTCAAGGCCCGGAGTCAATGCGTAGGATCGGCGAACCCGCTTGCGCGAAGCAGCCCCGGCAGATCAGGCGCTGGCGTATGAGCGGTTCACACTACGCCGGTTTGGGCCGGCGAGGCTCAGCGCCCGTACGGAATACCGGTCGACTGGATCCAGCCCATCCAGTGCGCGAACAGGATGAACAGGAACAGCGAAATCGACAGGCCTACTCGCGTGGCGAGCGACCAGACCATCCGCTTGGTCTTGCCTTTGTCGTGCATCATGAAATACAGCGCCGACACCATGCTGGCGATGATCAGAGCAAAGGCGATGGGAACGATAATGTGCATGGAACCAACTGAAACGGGAAAGCGCAGTGGCAAGACAGACATTATCGCACCGCATGCGGGCATTCGCCGGGGCTTGCCGGTGACTCGCGACACATCGCCGGAGCGCATGCAATGAAGTTTCGCCTGATTCCCGCGCTGCTGATCCTGCTGGTCGTCGTCGTGACGGTGCGGCTCGGCTTCTGGCAACGCGACCGCGCGCATCAGAAGGAAGCGCTCGAGGCGCGCATCACGCAATTCGAAAACGCGCCCGCATTGCCGGTGAGCGCCGCGCCGCTCGCGCTGAAGGACATCGAATTTCACCGCGTGAAAGCGCGTGGCAGTTTCGTCGCGGACAAGGTCGTGTACCTCGATAATCGTCCGTATAACGATCAGCCGGGCTTCTATGTCGTCATGCCTTTTAAACTGGACGACGGCGGCTACGTGCTGGTCAATCGCGGCTGGCTGCCGCGCAACATGAGCAATCGCGAGACCATCGCGCCGTACGCGACGCCGCAAGGCGAGGTCCAGATCGAAGGGATCGCGCGGGCCGATGCGTCGCGCGCGTTCGAGTTGGGGCAGGGCGGTTCGGCCGCGCATCAACTGATCCGGCAGAATCTCGAGGTCGCCGCGTATGCTGCGGAAACCGGGCTGCCGCTGCAATCGTTCGTGATCCAGCAAACGAGCGACGATGGCGACAAGCTGGTGCGCGACTGGCCCGCGCCGACCACCGGCGTCGAGCGCAACTACGGCTACATGTTCCAGTGGTGGGGCATGGCCGTCGCGGCGCTCGGGTTTGGTTTGTACGCCGCGCGTCGCGCGGCGCGAAAGGAGCACGCGCCGGGTACGTAGCGTGGCGTACGCGCTGCGCTCGGGTAGCCGGGGCGAAAAGAAGCGCGTCCGAGGTGGCGGGGCGCGTGGCCGCAGCGGGGCGCGAGCGAAGCCCGCGTGCGGTAAAGGCGGAGTAAAGGTGAAGCAAAGGCGGGGCAAGCGCCGAGCAAGCGCACCGTCCCCGCCCGGCCGGGACGGCCGCCGGTGCCGGACAACTCCGCGATGACCGGCCCGGGCAAACCGCGAAATCATTGAAACAGAAGAGGTTCTGCAGTGTCGACTCAAACCCCCCGTTCGCCGCGCGGCGGCCATCCCGCTGCCGCGAAAGCGATCCCCGGTCAACCGAACGGACCGGGCTCGTGGCGGCGCGGCCGCTGGATTCTGCTGCTGCTGGTAATCATCGGCGCGGCGCCGATCGCCGTGTCGTATTTCATGTACTACGTGGTCAAGCCGACCGGCGGCAGCACGAGCTACGGCACGCTGATCGAGCCGCAGCGGCCGATCCCCGGCTCGCTCGTGGTCACGGGCGAGGACGGCAAGCCGTTCAAGCTCGAATCGCTGCGCGGCCGCTGGCTGATGATCTCGGTCGACGGCAGCGCGTGCGACAAGGCGTGCGTCACGAAGCTCTACTTCATGCGGCAAATCCGCGCAGCGCAGGGCCCGGAACGCGAGCGCGTCGTGGAAGTGTGGCTGCGCACCGATGCAGGCAAGGTCGCCGACGTGATACAAACGGCCTACCCCGACACCACCATGCTGATCGCCGATCCGGCGCAGGTGGCCGCATGGCTGCCCGTCGACACCGGCACGCAAGTGACCGACCACATCTTCATGGTCGATCCGAACGGCAATCTGATGATGCGTTTCCCGAAAGACGCGAACCCGAGCAAGATCAAGGGTGACGTGACCAAACTGCTCAAATGGTCGAGCATCGGCTGATGCCGCAACCAGGGTAAAAAAGATGTTCGTATTGCAACTGGCTCTGATCGGCCTGTGTATCGCGTTGTTGCCGCTGTCCTACGTGTGGGCCAAGGCCGACGACAACAAATTCCGCAAGCTGGTCTGGCTCACCACCTTCCTCACGCTCGATCTGGTGATGTTCGGCGGCTTCACGCGCCTCACCGATTCGGGCCTCGGCTGCCCGGACTGGCCCGGCTGCTACGGCACGTCGTCGCCGTTCATCGCGCACGCGGCGATTTCCGCCGCCTATCGGGCGATGCCGACCGGGCCCGTCAGCATGACGAAGGCGTGGATCGAAATGATCCACCGCTATTTCGCGATGGCAATCGGCGTGCTGATCATCGCGCAGACGGTCATCGCGTGGACCGCGAGCATCAAGCGCCGGCCGCTGCACGTGTCGCCGTGGTGGCCGACCTCGCTGCTGCTGCTGATTCTCGTGCAGGGCGCGTTCGGCGCATGGACCGTGACGCTGAAGCTGCAACCGGTCATCGTGACGACGCATCTGCTGCTCGGCCTTGCGCTGCTCGGCACGCTCGGCTGGCTGGCCGCGCGGCTCACGCCGCTGCCGGCCGATGAGCCCGAGACCGCGCGCTGGCGCGCGGCGGCGCTGGCCGGTCTCGCGCTGCTGGTGCTGCAGATCGCGCTCGGCGGCTGGGTCAGCACGAATTACGCGGTGCTCGCCTGCACCGACTTCCCGACCTGCAACGGCCAATGGATTCCGCCGATGGACTTCGCGCACGGCTTCCACCTGTGGCGCGCGCTCGGCATGACGGGCGACGGCGACGTCATCACGCAGGACGCGCTCGTCGCGATTCATTGGACGCACCGCACCTTCGCGTTCGTCGTGATCGCCTATCTCGTGTGGTTCGCGCTGAAAATGCGCCGCTTCGAATCGCTGCGCCGGCCCGCGAACGGCGTGCTGCTCGTCGTGCTGATCCAGTTCATCACCGGGCTGTCGAACATCGTGCTGCAGTGGCCGTTGCCGATTGCCGTCGCCCATAATGGCGGCGCCGCGATCCTGCTGCTGCTGCTCGTTATGTTAAACTTTCGGATCGCTTATAGCCGTCCCGGCCGCGCCGTGCTCCCAGCGCGCGATGCCGCGCCAGCGTGACCCACATGGACAGCACAACACTCTCCCAGACTCCCGGCAACCGGGTTTCCCAATACCTCGCCCTGACGAAGCCGCGCGTCACGCAACTCGCCGTGTTCTGCGCCGTCATCGGCATGTTCCTGGCGACGCCCGGCATGGTCCCGTGGACCGTGCTGATCGGCGGCACCGTCGGCATCTGGCTGCTGGCCGGCGCCGCGTTCGCCATCAACTGCCTCGTCGAGCAGCAGATTGACGCCAAGATGCGCCGCACCTCGTGGCGCCCGTCCGCGCGCGGCGAAATCACGACTCCGCAGATCCTGCTGTTCTCGGCCGTGCTCGGCGGCCTCGGCATGTGGACGCTGTACACGTTCGCCAATCCGCTGACCATGTGGCTGACGCTCGCCACCTTCGTCGGCTATGCGGTCATCTATACGCTGTTGCTGAAGCCGGCCACGCCGCAGAACATCGTGATCGGCGGCGCCTCGGGCGCGATGCCGCCGGCGCTCGGCTGGGCCGCAGTCACGGGCCACGTGCCCGGCGACGCGTGGATTCTCGTGCTGATCATCTTCGTGTGGACGCCGCCGCATTTCTGGGCGCTCGCGCTCTACCGCCGCAAGGACTACGAAAACGCTGGCCTGCCGATGCTGCCGAACACGCACGGCGAACAGTACACGCGCCTGCATATCCTGCTTTACACGGTGATCCTGTTCGCGGTCACGCTCATGCCGTTCATCTCCGGCATGAGCGGCGTTGTGTATCTCGCGTCGGCGGTGCTGCTAGGCGCCGTGTTTCTCGCCTATGCGTGGAAGATCTACCGGGCGTATTCGGACGATCTCGCGCGCAGAACCTTTCGTTACTCGATCGTCTATCTGTCGCTGCTGTTCGCCGCGCTACTGATCGACCACTATGCGCGCGTCGTGATCGGCGCGTAACACCATGTTCAAGAACCGCTTTGCGCGCGTCGCGCGCGCCGCTGCGATGGCCTGCGCGCTCGGCGGCATGCTGCTCGCGGCGGGTTGCGGCAAGCAGCCGCCCGCCTTCTCGAATGTCGACATCACCGGCAACACGCAATTCGCGAGCGATTTCTCGTTGCCCGATACCTCGGGCAAGATCCGCACGCTCGCGGACTACAAGGGCAAGGTCGTGGTGCTGTTCTTCGGCTACACGCATTGCCCCGACGTCTGCCCGACGACGATGGCCGAACTGTCGCAGGCGTTGCAGCAGCTCGGTCCGGAAGACGCGAAGCGCGTGCAGGTGCTGTTCGTCACCGTCGATCCCGAGCGCGATACGCCGCAGTTGCTCGCGCAATATACGTCGGCGTTCGATCCGGGCTTCGTCGGCCTGCGTCCGGCCAGCGAGGAGCAACTCGCCAAGGTCGCGAAGGCCTTCCGCGTCTACTACGCGAAGGTGCCGGGCAAGACGCCCGACAGCTACACGATGGACCACACGGCCGCGAGCTACGTGTTCGACACGGACGGCAAGCTGCGTCTGTTCGCGCGCGACGGTCAGGGTGCGACGCCGTGGGTGCACGACATCAAGCTGCTGCTCGACTGAGGCCATACGTCGAGGCAGCGGCCGGGTTGGCGGCGATATCGCGTGTGATGATGCGGCGCACTTTCTGCGCGAACCGTTCGTGCAGCGCTCATGCGCCGTTCATGTGCCCTTCATGAGCTTCTCATGCACCCTCGCGTGCTCTCTCATGCACCCCTCGCGCCTGCCCGGCGATCCCTTCCACGTAACGCTCAGTCCGGTACCGGGAAGTTGATCCCCGGCGCGAGACGCGTCGTCTTGAACTCCGTCACCTCGTAGCGCGCGAGCTTCTGCTCGGCGAACGGATCGCTCGCGAGAATCCGCTCCAGCCTGTCCCGGTCGATGCGCACCGCGAGGATGATGCCGCCGTCGCGCGGCACCTTCGGCCCGGCCGCGACGAAGATGCCCGCGTCGAACTGCCGGGCGAGGAAGGCGCGATGCGCGTCGAGCGCGTCGTCGATACGGTCGAGCGGGGCGGTGTAGATCAGGTTGATGACGTACATGAGGTTCTCGCAACAGGCAATGGAGTCGGGCCGCTCGTGTCGGGCTGGCGCATGTGCGCAACGAGTTCGTCACGATGACGGTGCGCATCTGCGCGCATATTCGCGGCCACGGCCTTGAATTATCGGCTACCCGCCGCCGCGCCACGCGCATTTCACGCACGCCAGCCTCTCGCCGCCAACCCGCCCGGCGCACCGCCGCATAACCATATGCGATCAGGGTATTTCCCAACCCCGCGGCCATATGAGACCATTCCGGGTTTCGTCGGCGACGCGCCCGCAAGGGCCGGTGCATCGCCCGTCTTTCATCCGGATCTGACACCGGTCAGAGAACCGAACAGCAACAGCGAGAACCCCATGCAGCGCAGAAACATCCTGAAAGCTCTCACCGCGGTCGTCGCCGGCGCGGCATTCCTGACCAGCCTCGGCGCCCACGCCGACGACAAGGTCATCAAGGTCGGCACGATCGGCGGTCCGGACGCGCAGGTCTGGGAAGTCGTCACCAAGGTCGCGAAGCGGGAAGGCCTGAACGTGAAGGTCATCGAATTCAACGACTACATCCAGCCGAACGCCGCGCTCGACGCCGGCGACCTCGACGCCAACAGCTTCCAGCACCAGCCGTACCTCGACAGTCAGATCAAGCAGCGTGGCTACAAGCTCGTCAGCGCGGGTCTCACCTATATCTCGCCGCTCGGCGCGTATTCGAAGAAGCTCAAATCGCTGAAGGATCTGCCGCAGGGCGCGAAGATCGCGGTGCCGAACGATCCGTCGAACGAAAACCGCGCGCTGTTGCTGCTGCAATCGCAAGGCCTGATCAAGCTGAAGGACGGCTCGGCCACGGGCGGCAATAACGCGACGCCGCTCGACGTCGTCGACAATCCGAAGAAGATCAAGTTCGTCGAACTCGACGCCGCGCAACTGCCGCGCTCGCTCGCGGACGTCGACGCCGCCGTCATCAACACGAACTTCGCGCTGGCCGCCGGCCTTCAGCCGACCAAAGACGCGATCGCGCTCGAAGACATCCACAGCCCCTACGCGAACCTGATCGCGGTGCGCGCTAAGGACAAGGATCAGCCGTGGGTCAAGAAGCTGGTCGCGGCATATCAGTCGGAAGACGTGCGCCAGTTCATCAAGACGCAGTTCAAGGGCTCGATGGTGCCGTCGTTCTAAGCGACGCATCTCCGGCCTGGCGAGGCGCGGCGCGACACTGGTCGTGCCGCGCCTTTTCTTTTGCGGCCGTGGCTAGAGCTCCAGCTCCCATCGTTCGAGCGTCAGATCGCGGCCGAAACGGTGCGTGTCCACGGCACTGGTCAGCACGAAGCCCATGCGCTCGCAGAGCCGCCGCGGTTCCGCCAACGCGCTCGCGGTGGCGAGCGTGAGTTTCGTATAACCGGCCCGTCGCGCGAAACGCACGCATTCGCTGAGCAGCTGAGTGCCGATGCCGAAGCGCCGCATGTCCGGTTCGACCCACAGCAAACGCACGCTCGCCACCGTCGTCGATACGCCGACGATGCATGCCGAGCCGGTCACGAGACCGTCCTGTTCGGCGATCCAGCATTGCTCGCGCAGCGGATCGTTGCGCTGCGCGTACTCGGCGACCACCCGCGCGAGCAATCCTTCGAATGTCTGATCCCAGCCGTATTGCGCGGCGAACCACTGGGCCTGCCGATGCACGAGCCAGCCGCATTCGCCGGCGTGCGGCGGGCGCAGCACGACGAGTTCGTGCCTGGGCCGCTCGCGCAGCAGGCGCTCGATCAGCCTCATCGCGCCAATCAGTTGCTGCTGCGAGTGCATGTCGAGCCGGTCGAGCAGGGCCAGCGCGTCCTGCGTGGCGGCGGCGTCGAGCGGCGCGTAGGTCGCATGGCCGTGCTCGGTGAGCGCGATCAGCGATTGGCGCGCGTCGGTGTCGGATGGGCGGCGCGTAATCAGATTGCGCCGTTCGAAACTGGTCAGCAGGCGGCTCAGATAGCCACTGTCGAGACCGAGCGCGCGGCTCAGCGCCGACGCGGTTTGCGTGTGTTCGCGAGAAAGCTCGTGAAGCACGCGTACCTCGGTCAGCGAGAACCCGCTTTTCGTCAGGCGCTCATGCAGGGCGCCAATGTACAGGGTATAGAAGCGATTGAAATGGCGGACGGCGTGAGCGCGCCGCTGCGCCTCGGAATCTGTCAAGTGCGGCTCCCCGGGACCTTTTTGGGATTGGTACACGGCCACTATATTGGAACGCCCGCGGCGAGCAAAGCCGTCACGCCACGGGTGGATCGAAACTGGTATTAAACAGGTATCGATCAGACTGCTTTTTCGAGCCCGGCGAAAGTCAGGTAAGCATCCGCTGGTATGGTTCCAACCACCGGATACGGGTAAATCCCGATCTCCCAATTCGTCTCGAAACACCGCTCCAATCGGCCTCTGAGCCTTATCCGACAAGGCTTTGCCACGTACTATACCAGCATGGGACCAGTTAATTGACTGGTATTATGTTGGTTATATAATGGGCTCTCATTTTTCCGGGCCGCACTGCTCGCGGCGTCTCCTGGAGCCCCATGGAAACTCGCTGGTCCGCATTGATGCCTGACGTGCACAACGTCACGCCGCTCTACCTGCAGCTCGCGCGCAACCTGACGACGGCGATCCATTGCGGCGTCTGGTCGGCCGGCGAGGCGCTGCCGTCGGAACGCACCTTGTCGGATGCGATCGGCGTGTCGCGCATCACCGCGCGCAAGGCGATCGAGCTGCTGGTCGAGCAGGGCCTGATCCGGCGCTCGCGCGGCGCGGGCAGCTTCATCACGCCGCGCGTCGAAGACCCGCTGTCGCGTCTCACCGGCTTCACGAAGAAGATGCAGCAGCGCGGTTTCCGTCCGGATTCGGTGTGGCTCGAGCGCGACGTGCGCGCTGCCAATCGCGACGAACTGCTGCATCTCGGCCTGTCGCCGGGGGCGGCCGTCACGAGCCTGCGGCGGCTGCGGCGCGCGGACGGCATCGTGATGGCGGTCGAGCATTCGGCGCTGCCGGTCGCGATCGTGCCGGACCCGCAGGCGATCGGCGATTCGCTCTACAGCTATCTGGAGCAGCACGGCGTGGCGGTCGTGCGCGCGTTGCAGCACTTCCGCGCGGTCAACGCGTCGAGCGAAATCGCCGCGCTGATGGACATCGAATCGCGCACGGCGCTGCTGGTCATTACGCGCATCGGCTATAGCGCGGACCAGCGTGCGATCGAACTGACCGACACCTATTGTCGCGACGACTACTACGACTTCGTCGCCGAACTGCGCACCTGAAGCGCGTATCCGGGCGGCGCGGCTTGCTAGGGCCGCGAGCCGGGGCACACGAATTTGCTGCATACGTATCACGCACCAGAGAGACTCATGCTGACCGGAAACATACTCACCACCGACGGGTGGATTCACGGCACGCTCGAATACGAAAACGGCCGTATCACGGCACTGACCGGCGAGCGCGCCGATCCGTCGACGAACGACGCGCCCTACATCCTGCCCGGCTTCATCGACCTGCACGTGCACGGCGGCGGCGGCTCCGACGTGATGGAAGCCGGCGACGCGATCGAAACGATCACGCGCACGCATGCGCGCCACGGCACGACGAGCCTGCTCGCGACCACGATGACCGCGCCGCGCGAGGAGCTGATGAGCGTGGTCGCCGGGCTCGGCAACGTCACGCGGGTGCGCACGCCGGGCGGCGCGCGCGTGCTCGGGGTGCATCTGGAAGGGCCGTACATCAACCCCGGCAAGCTCGGCGCGCAGCCGGACGCGGCCGTGTCGGCGGTGATGGACGAGGTGCTCAAGTATCTGTCGATCGCACCGATTCGCGTCGTCACGCTCGCGCCCGAGATCGCCGGCCATATGGAGATCATCTCCGAGATGGCGGCGCGCGGCGTGCGCGTGCAGCTCGGCCATTCGCTCGGCACCTACGACGACGCCGTCGCCGCGCTCAAGCACGGCGCGTGCGGCTTCACGCACCTGTTCAACGCGATGTCGCCGCTGCATCACCGCAACCCCGGCCTCGTCGGCGCGGCGCTCGCGCATGCCGAATACGCCGAAATCATTCCCGATCTGCTGCACGTCCATCCGGGCGCGATCCGCGCCGCGCTGCGTGCGATTCCGCGTCTCTACGTGGTGACGGACAGCACCTCGGCCACCGGCATGCCCGACGGCGAATACCGCCTCGGCAGCCAGCACGTGACCAAGTGCCTGGGCGGCGTGCGTCTCGCCGACGGCACGCTTGCGGGCAGCACGCTGACGATGGATCAGGCGCTGCGCAATCTTGTTTCGATCGGCTTGCCGATCGCCGATGTATCACACCGTTTGTCGCGCTATGCCGCCGACTATCTCGGCATCGAAGACCGCGGCCGTATCGCGCGCGGCGCGTGGGCCGACGTGGTCGTGTTCGATCGCGAACTGACCTTGACCGCGACTTACGTCGAAGGAGAAGCCATTGTCGAATATGCTTAAAGAAGCGCTCGCGTCCGCCGGGACGGTCGCCGCGCAACTCGAGGACACCTCGCGCGTCGCGGCGCTCGCCGCGACGCTCGCGCAACAGCCGCGCCACGTCGCATTGACGGTCGCGCGCGGCAGTTCGGACCACGCCGCCAGTTACTTCGCCTCGCTGACGATGAGCCGCCTCGGCGTGCCGGTCGCGTCGCTGCCGATGTCGGTCGCGACGTTGCAGCAGGCGCCGTTGCAGGTGCGCGACCAGCTTGCGCTCGCGTTCTCGCAATCGGGCAAGAGCCCGGACCTTGTCGGCACGATGAACGCGTTGCGCAATGCTGGGGCGTTGACGGTCGCCGCCGTGAACGCGCCGGCGTCGCCGCTCGCGGATGCGTGCGAGTGGCATCTGCCGCTCGTCGCCGGTCCCGAACTGAGCGTCGCCGCGACCAAGAGCTATATCGCGATGCTGTCGATTTCCGCGCAACTGGTCGCGCATTGGCAGAACGACGCCGAACTGCTCGACGCGCTGAACACGCTGCCCGAGGCGCTGGAGCGCGCGGGCCGGCTCGACTGGTCGATGGCCGTGAACGAACTGCGCGGCATCGAACGGATGATCGTGATCGGCCGGGGCCTCGGTCTCGCGATCGCGCAGGAAGCCGCGCTGAAGCTGAAGGAAACCTCGGGCATCCAGGCCGAAGCGTTTTCGAGCGCGGAAGTGCGTCACGGTCCGATGGAGCTGATCGATCGCGACTATCCGCTACTCGTGTTCGCGCCGCGCGGACCGGAGCAGGCGGGCCTCCTGCAACTCGCGCACGACATGCGCGCGCGCGGCGCGCGCGTGCTGCTCGCCGCGCCCGACGACGTGGCCGACGCGTCGCTGCCGCTTGTTTCAACCGCACACGCGGCGCTCGATCCGATCGCCGCGATCCTGTCCTTTTACGTGATGGCCGCGGACCTTGCCGCCGCGCGCGGGCGCAATCCCGATGCGCCGCGCCATCTCAACAAAGTCACCGAAACTCACTGACGAGAATGCAGATGCGACGTGTCGAAAAGTCCAGCCTCATGAGTCATTCCGAAGATCACATTGTTTTGCTCGCACCGCTGACCGGTCCGGTCGTGCCGCTTGAGAACGTGCCGGACCCGGTGTTTTCGGGCGGCATGTTCGGTGACGGCATCGGCATCGATCCGCTGGAAGGTCGCCTGGTCGCGCCGTGCGACGGCGTCGTCACGCATCTCGCGCGCACCGGCCACGCGGTCACGCTCGCGAGCGCCGAGGGCGCGGAAATTCTGCTGCATATCGGCATCGATACGGTCGGGCTGAACGGCAAGGGGTTTGCGCCGATGGTCGAGCAGGGCGCGCACGTGCACGCCGGCGACGTGCTGATCGAGTTCGATCAGGACCAGATCGCGCTCAATGCGCCGAGCCTCGTCTCGGTGATCGCGATCGCCAATTCGGATGCGTTCGAGGTGATCGAGCGCGCGCCGGCAGGCCCGGTGAAGGCCGGCGAAACGCCGCTGCTGGTGCTGCGCGCGCGCGACGGCGTGAACACCGAGGCCGTGCGCGAGGCGAGCGCCGCCCAGGTCGAGACCGAAGCACGTCGCCAGATCACGCTGACGCACGCGGGCGGTCTGCATGCGCGGCCGGCCGCGCGAGCGCGCGAAGCGGCGCGCGGTTTCGATGCGCGTGTCGAGGTGCGGTACGAAGGCCGCAAGGCGGCGATCGAAAGCGTGGTCGGCCTGCTCGGCCTCGGCGCCGGCGAAGGTGCGACGGTCGAATTGCTCGGCGTCGGTCCGCAAGCGCAGGCGGCGGTCGATGCCGTCGCTCACGAACTGACGCGCGAAGCGCACGGCGAAGTCGAACAGAAGCCGGCGCGCCAGGCTACACCGGCACCCGCTGCTGTGTCCGTGGCGGCCGCAGCGGTGCGGGCCGCGGGCGAGCCGCTCGCGCCGAACACGCTCGCGGGCGTGTGCGCGGCGCCGGGCGTCGCGGTCGGCCAGCTCGTGCGCTGGGACGACGCGGACCTCGATCCGCCGGAACAGGCGAGCGGCACGTCGGCGGCGGAAAGCCGTCTGCTCGACAAGGCGATCGCGAGCGTCGACGCCGATCTCGACACGACCGTGCGCGATGCGTCGCAGCGCGGTGCGGTCGGCGAAGCGGGGATTTTCGCGGTGCACCGCGTGCTGCTCGAAGACCCGACGCTGCTCGATGCCGCGCGCGATCTGATCAGCCTCGGCAAGAGCGCCGGATTCGCGTGGCGCGAGGCGATCCGCGCACAGATCGATGTCCTGAGCAAGGTCGAGGACGCGCTGCTTGCCGAACGTGCCGCCGATCTGCGCGACATCGAAAAGCGCGTGCTGCGCGCGCTCGGTTATACGAGCGCGGCGGCGCGCACGCTGCCCGCTGAAGCGGTGCTCGCCGCGGACGAATTCACGCCGTCGGATCTGTCCTCGCTCGATCGCACGCGCGTGACCGCGCTCGTGATGGCGCGCGGCGGCGCCACCTCGCACGCGGCGATTCTCGCGCGCCAGGCCGGCATTCCGGCGCTGGTCGCGATCGGCGATGCGTTGCATGCGATTCCCGAGGGCACCCAGGTCGTCGTCAATGCGAGCACGGGGCGCCTCGAATTCGCACCGACCGAACTCGACGTCGAACGCGCGCGCCGCGAGCGCAGCCGTCTCGCCGACGTGCGCGAAGCGAATCGCCGGACCTCGCAGCAGGCCGCGGCGACGTCCGACGGCCGGGCGATCGAAGTGGCCGCCAACATCGCGACGCTCGACGACGCCAAGGCTGCCGTCGACAACGGCGCCGATGCGGTCGGGCTGTTGCGCACCGAGCTGCTGTTTATCCACCGTCCGGCCGCACCGAGTGCCGACGAGCATCGTCAGAGCTACCAGGCGATTGCCGACGCGTTGGGCGGCCGCACCGCGATCATTCGCACGCTCGACGTCGGCGCCGACAAGGAAGTCGACTATCTGACGCTGCCGCCCGAGCCGAACCCCGCGCTCGGCCTGCGCGGCGTGCGCCTCGCGCAGGTGCGCCCCGATCTGCTCGACGCCCAGTTGCGCGGCCTGCTCGCGGTGCGCCCGCTCGGCGCCGTGCGCATCCTGCTGCCGATGGTCACCGACGCGAGCGAACTGATCGGCATCCGCAAGCGCATCGACGAGCTGGCGCGCGAGGCCGGCCGCACGGAAGCGATCGAAGTGGGTGTGATGATCGAAGTGCCGTCGGCGGCATTGCTCGCCGATCAACTCGCGCAGCACGCCGATTTCCTCTCGATCGGCACCAACGATCTGACGCAGTACACGCTCGCGATGGACCGCTGCCAGCCCGATCTCGCGGCTCAGGCCGATGGCCTGCACCCGGCCGTGCTGCGCCTGATCGCGGCGACCGTTGCGGGCGCGGACAAGCACGGCAAATGGGTCGGCGTGTGCGGCGCGCTGGCGGGCGACCCGCTCGCGATGCCGCTGCTCGTCGGTCTCGGCGTGACCGAGCTGTCGGTCGATCCGGTATCGGTGCCGGGCATCAAGGCGCGCGTGCGCACGCTCGATTATCCGTTGTGCCGTCAGCGCGCCCAGGATGCGCTCGCGCTCGAATCGGCGCAGGCCGTCAGAGCCGCGAGCCGCGCCACCTGGCCGCTCGACTGAAGCCGCGTGGTCCGCGCTTCGCGGCGCGGGCCGGCGCAATCCTCACCTATCGCCACACAACCTAACCACAACGTCCAGTTACGAGACAAGGACAGGAGATACCCATGGATGGAAATCCGTTTCTGAAGATTCAGCGCCTCGGACGCGCGCTGATGCTGCCGATCGCGGTGCTGCCGGTCGCCGGCCTGCTGCTGCGCCTCGGCCAGCCCGACGTGTTCAACATCAAGATGATCGCCGACGCGGGCGACGCGATTTTCAGCAACCTGCCGCTGCTGTTCGCGATCGGCGTGGCGGTCGGTTTCGCGAAAGACAACAACGGCGTCGCGGGCCTCGCGGGCGCGATCGGCTATCTGGTGCAGATCGCGGTGATGAAGGACATCAACGACAAGCTCAACATGGGTGTGCTGTCGGGGATCGTCGCGGGTCTCGTGGCCGGTTTCCTGTACAACCGCTACAAGGACATCAAGCTGCCCGATTACCTCGCGTTCTTCGGCGGCAAACGCTTCGTGCCGATCGTCACGGGGGTGGTCTGCCTGATACTCGGCATCGTGTTCGGCTACGTGTGGCAGCCGGTGCAGAACGCGATCGACGTGGCCGGCCACTGGCTCACCACGGCGGGCGCGCTCGGCGCCTTCGTGTTCGGCGTGCTGAACCGTCTGCTGCTCGTCACGGGCCTGCATCACATCCTCAATTCGCTGACGTGGTTCGTGTTCGGCACGTTCACGCCGGCGGGCGGCGCGCCGGTCACGGGCGACCTGCACCGCTTCTTCGCCGGCGATCCGACCGCGGGCACCTTCATGACGGGCTTCTTCCCGGTGATGATGTTCGGCCTGCCGGCCGCGTGTCTCGCGATGTATCACGAAGCGCCGAAAGAGCGCCGCGCGATGGTGTTCGGCCTGCTGTTCTCGATGGGCCTCACGTCGTTCCTGACCGGCGTGACCGAGCCGATCGAATTCAGCTTCATGTTCCTCGCGCCGGTGCTCTACGCGATCCACGCGCTGCTGACCGGGATTTCGCTCGCGATCTGCTCGGCGCTCGGCATTCACCTCGGCTTCACGTTCTCGGCGGGCTTTATCGATTACGTGCTGAACTACGGGCTGTCGACGCGGGGCTGGTGGGCGATTCCGATCGGCATCGTGTACTCGGTGCTGTACTACGGGCTGTTCCGCTTCTTCATCCGCAAGTTCAACATGGCAACGCCGGGCCGCGAGCCGGCCGGTGCCGAAGAGCAGGCCGATTCGTTCACGGCCGGCGGCTTCGTCGCGCCGATCGCCGGTGCGGCCGTGCCGCGTGCGCGACGCTATATCGCGGCGCTCGGCGGCGCGGCGAATCTGTCGGTCGTGGATGCGTGCACGACGCGTCTGCGTCTGTCGGTGGTCGATGCGGCGAAGGTGTCCGAGAGCGAGCTGAAGACGATCGGCGCGCGCGGCGTGCTCAAGCGCGGCGCGACCAATGTGCAGGTCATCATCGGACCGGAAGCGGACATCATCGCCGATGAAATCCGCACGGTGATTGCGCAGGGTGGCGGCGATGAGGTCGGGGCTGCGCCGGTTGCCGTGGCTGCTGCTGTTGCGCCGACGGCGGTTGCCGCGCGGAGCGTGCAATCCGCGCCGCAACCTGTGGCTCAGCACGCGCAGGGCGGTCCGCTCGATCCCGATCCGCTGCGCTGGCTCGCCGTGTTCGGCGGCGCGGGCAACATAGTGTCGCTCGATGCGGTCGCGGCCACGCGTCTGCGGGTCGTCGTGCGCGATCCGTCGGCGGTCGATCGTCAGCGCCTCGCTTCGCTCGATACCGCGTGGGTGGCGACCGATACGTTCCATGTCGTGGTCGGCGAGGCTGCGCCGCGTTATGCGCAGAAGCTCGCGACGCGACTGTCGCCAGGCGGCGGCGCGGGCGCCGGCGCAGAGCCGGTACTGGCGTGAGCCATGCCCCGGTTCGCAGCGGTTGGCTGTGAATAAAAAGAGCGGCACCTTGTTTTCAAGGTGCCGCTCTTGCGTTAACCGCTGGATGCTACCGGACTCGCAAAACGTCGTGCCGTTCAATACATCGAATGGCTGTTTTCCTTGATGGCCGCCGCGGTCACCTTGCCACGCATCACGCGATACACCCAGCTCGTGTACAGCAGGATGATCGGCAGGAAAATGATGACGGCGACCAGCATGATTTCGAGCGTCAGGCGGCTCGACGTCGAATCCCATAGCGTCAGGCTGCTGCGGCCGTCGAGCGAGGACGGCATGATGAACGGGAACATCGAGAAGCCTGCCGTCAGGATCACGCCGACGACCATCAGCGCGGTCGACAGAAACGCGCTCGCCTCGAAGCGCGAACGCGCGAGCAGCACCGCCAGAATGCCGCCGACGAGACCCGCCACGGGCGCGGCCACCATCCACGGATACAGCGCGTAGTTGGTGAGCCACAGGCCTGGTGCGCCGATCACGGTCTTCAGCAGCGGATTGGCGACCGCGTCGAGCGGCGGCGCGTCGACGATCTGATAGCCGCCGATCATCGTCGCGACGAACGCGCCCGCCACCATGAACAGCACGACCGCGCACACCGCTGCGAGCCGCAGCGCCTTCGACGCGCGCTCGTGGATCACGCCATCTGATTTCCACTTCACGAACGCCGCGCCGTGCGCGGTCAGCATCGACACGCTGACAAGGCCTGTCAGCAAGGCGAACGGATTGAGCAGGCCGAAGAAACTGCCGTGATAGGTGACGCGCAGGTCGTTGTCGAACGAGAACGGCACGCCTTGCAGCAGATTGCCGAACGCGACGCCGAACACGAGCGCCGGCACGAGGCCGCCGATGAACAGGCCCCAGTCCCACGCGTTGCGCCAGCGCGGGTCGTCGCGCTTGCCGCGATAGTCGAAGCCGACCGGCCGGAAGAACAGCGCGAACAGCACGAGCAGCATCGCGAAGTAGAAGCCGGAGAACGACGCCGCATAAGCGAGCGGCCATGCCGCGAACATCGCGCCGCCCGCGGTGACGAGCCAGACCTGATTGCCTTCCCACGTTGCGCCGACCGTGTTGACGACGATGCGCCGCTCGGCGTCCGTCTTCGCGATGAACGGCAGCAGGATCGCCGCGCCCATATCGAAGCCGTCGGTGAGCGCGAAGCCGATCAGCAGTACGCCTATCAATGCCCACCAGATCAGTTTGAGCGTTGCGTAATCCATGGTGTCGATTCCTCTCGAACGGAGTGGCGGCGGCGCGTCACGCGGCCGTATTCGGCGACAGCGGCTGGGCGGCCGGCTGCGCGATCTCGTGGTGATAGCGGCCCGTGTGCAGCGACGACGGACCAAGCCGCGCGTACTTGAACATCAGCATGATCTCGATGACGAACAGCACCGTGTAGAACAGCACGAAGCCGCCGATGCTCAGATACAGATCGCGCGGCGTCAGGCTCGACGCGGCGAGATTGGTCGGCAGGATGCCGGCGATGCTCCACGGCTGGCGGCCCATTTCGGCGACGATCCAGCCGAGTTCGGCGGCGAGCCACGGCAGCGGAATCGCCCACACGGCCCAGCGCAGGAACCAGCGGCGCTTCTCCAGCAGCAGCGTGCGTTGCGCGCAGAACCAGAACGCGAGCACGAAGGTCGCGAGGAACAGCAGACCGAGGCCGACCATCAGGCGAAACGAGAAGAACAGTGGCAGGACCGGCGGGATCGTGCGCTGCGCCGCCGCGGAGATCTGCTCGGGCGTCGCATCGGTTACGTTCGGCGTGAACTGCTTGAGCAGCAGGCCGTAGCCGAGATCGGCCTTGTGCGCTTCGAAGGCGGCGCGCGCTGCGTCGGTCGCGTCGCCGCCCTTGAGCTTTTGCAGCGCTGCGAAGGCCAGCATGCCGCTTTTGATGCGGCCTTCGTTTTCCGCAATCAGGTCGCGCAGGCCGACCACGGGCTCGTCGAGCGAACGCGTCGCGATGATGCCGAGCGCGTACGGCACGCGGATCGCGTAATCGGTGCGCTGTTCGCGCTGGTTCGGAATCCCGAAGATCGTGAACGGTGCCGGCGCGGGCGCGGTTTCCCATTCGGATTCGATGGCGGCGAGCTTGACCTGCTGGACTTCGCCGGTGCGGTAGCCCGATTCGTCGCCGAGCACGATCACGCACAAGGCCGAGGCGAGGCCGAAGCCGGCGGCGATCGCGAACGAGCGCAGCGCGAACTCGGTGTCGCGGCGCTTGAGCAGATACCACGACGACACGCCGAGCACGAACATCGACGCGGTCACGTAACCGGCCGATACCGTGTGCACGAACTTGACCTGCGCGACCGGGTTGAAGATCACCGCGAAGATGCTGTCGAGCTCCATGCGCATCGTCTGGTAGTTGAACTTCGCGCCGACCGGATTGTTCATCCAGCCATTGGCGATCAGAATCCACAGCGCCGAGAGGTTCGAGCCGAGCGCGACGCAGAACGTGACGATCAGGTGCTGCACCTTCGAGAGCCGGCTCCAGCCGAAGAAGAACAGGCCGACGAAGGTCGATTCGAGGAAGAACGCCATCAGCCCTTCGACGGCGAGCGGCACGCCGAAAATATCGCCGACGTAATGCGAGTAGTACGCCCAGTTGGTGCCGAACTGGAATTCGAGCGTGAGACCGGTGGCGACGCCCATCGCGAAGTTGATGCCGAAGAGCTTGCCCCAGAACTGTGTCATGTCCTTGTAGATCGGCTTGCCGGTCATCACGTAGACGGACTCCATGATGACGAGCAGCCACGCGAGGCCGAGCGTGAGCGGCACGAACAGAAAGTGATAGAGCGCCGTGATGGCGAACTGAAGACGCGATAGTTCTACGACTTCGCTAACGGGCATGTTGATCACCTCGGGACGGATGCGGGACAGGCACCGACAGCAGCGCCTGCGCGACTTGCTCGGGCGGCAGCATCATGTGCTGCGCCTGCGGATGATTGAAAAAGGTGAACTTGAGCGCCATCAGCAGGACGAATTTGATGGCGAGGATGATGGCGATATCGCGTGCCAGTGTCGGGCCGCGCACCCACCGGGTGAACCGGGTGCGCCAGCGTGAGCGGCGTGTGCTGTGGCGATTGAGGGCTAGGGTCATGTTCGGTCGAAGACGACTTCATGCCGGTGAACCCGGCTGGACCAGTCCGCCCGGGCCGTCGGGAGATCTGGCGAATGCATGCCGATTGTAGGAGCCGAACCTCGCGCGCTTGAATTGGGCCGTGCGGCATCGAGTCGCGAAGCTCGCCGCGTCTGAGCAGTATTGCTATCTGACTTGCGATACGTCAAGGAAGCCGTGGCGGCCGGTGAGTGTTCACGATCGTGAATCGGCGGGCATGGGCGCGCCGCGAGAGCGAACGCGTGAGGATGAAAAAAGCCCCGCCGTCTTGCGAGGGCGGGGCTTGAACTAGCAAGTGATTCCCGTGCGAGGCGCCGGCTGCTGTATCAGCCTGTATCGGCTGTATTGGCCGCAGCCGGCGGCGTGGCGGGCTTTACGTGTATTCGGCGAGTGCGCCGCGCATCTTCTTCATCGCGCTCGCTTCGATCTGGCGGATACGCTCGGCCGATACGCCGAATTCGTCGGCCAGTTCGTGCAGCGTCGAGCCGCCCGAGCCGTCGTCCTCGACCTTCAGCCAGCGCGCCTCGATGATGCGGCGGCTGCGCGGATCGAGTGCTTCGAGCGCGCTCGCGATGCCGTCGCTTTGCAGCCGGTCGCGCTGACGCGAAGCCAGCACGGCGGTCGGCTCGCTGTGCGAGTCGGCGAGATACGCGATCGGCGCGTACGACTCTTCGCCGTCTTCAACCTGGCCTTCGAGCGCAATGTCGCCGCCCGACAGACGCGTTTCCATTTCCGCGACTTCTTCGCGCTTCACGTTCAGTTCCTTGGCGAGACCTTCGATCTCGTCCGGCGTGAACGCGCCGAGGCCCTGCTTGTGGCTGCGAAGGTTGAAGAACAGCTTGCGCTGCGCCTTGGTGGTGGCGACCTTCACCATGCGCCAGTTGCGCAGGATGTATTCGTGGATCTCGGCCTTGATCCAGTGCATCGCGTACGACACGAGGCGCACGTTCTGCTCCGGGTCGAAGCGCTTGACGGCCTTCATCAGCCCGATGTTGCCTTCCTGGATCAGGTCGGCGTGCGGCAACCCGTAACCGAGGTAGTTGCGCGCGATCGACACGACGAGGCGTAGGTGCGACAGCACGAGGCGACGCGCCGATTCGAGGTTGTCGTGCTCGCGAAACTCGGTGGCGAACTGGCGTTCTTCCGTCGGCGTCAGCATCGGAATGCGGTTGACGGCCTGGATGTAGGCGTCGATGTTGCCCAGTTGGCCGGGCAGCAGCGAGGAATGCGAGAGCGCCAGTGCACCTGCCGGAGCGGCCTTAGCCGACGACGGGCTCAGAGTACTCGGAAGGGTCATTGCATGGCTCACGTGTGAAACTCCTTTGGAATCAGACAATAGCGTGTTCAGTGATGGACTCCAGCGATGGATGTTAGCACTCTGATCTGTCGAGTGCTAATACTTAGAGGCTGTAGGGGCATCTGAGTTCCCGGAAATCCTATTGAGATTCGTTATCTAATAGCTATTAGACAGCCTATTTCGCTGTCGTTCAGAGAACGTAGAAGTTACCGACCCAATAGCCTTGGTTCTCATAATCGACTGATATTTTCCTATTTATCAGTAAATAATTGCGAATTTAGACAATTATTCATACGATCCGCGCTCTTAAGTTTTTATTTAGAATAAGCAGACGGTTACGCATCGTTTCAATGCTCGTGAGTGCGGGTGCAAGGTGAAGAACAAAAACACTGTTTTGCGTGGGTTTACTCTAAAAGGCACGCTGGCCGCGCTGCTGATGTCGGCGGCGGGTACGGCGCTCGCCGACCCGTTCGGGGTGCAGGTGGCGGCCGGGGTGGGCGACCATCACATCAAGAAGCTCGATCTGGGCATGGTGTGGGATCCGGACTGGACGTGGTGGCAGGTCGGCGACTGGCACTTCGCGTTGATCGGCGAGGCGCACGTCGCGTGGTGGCACACCAACGAAGGCAACGTTCATGGCGACATCGGGGAGGTTGGCGTGACGCCTGTGATCCGCTTCATCAAGATGTCGGGCCCGGTGCGGCCGTTCGTCGAGGTGGGCGCCGGCGTGCGGCTGCTGACGAGTCCCCGCATTTCTTCCGACCTCACGCTTTCCAGCGCGTTTCAGTTCGCCGACATGGCGGGCGTCGGGCTGCAATTCGGCACGCATCAGCAATATGTTGCGGGCTACCGCTTCCAGCATATTTCCAACGGCGGTATCAAAGAGCCGAATCCTGGTATAAATTTCAGCCAGCTATATTTGCAATATAACTTCTGACGACCGTGGCCGCCTTTGGCCTACGGTGTGCAAGGGGCTGCAATGGTGGCAAAGATGATCGAAGCGATTCGCGGGCTCGAGCGGGAGCGCTTTCGTGCGATGGTCGACGGCGACGGGCAGTCGCTCGACACGCTGCTCGCGGACAACGTGAGCTATGTCCACACGAACGGCAAACGCGAGACGAAGCGGCAGTTCATCGACGGGATTACGGGGGGGCGCCGCCGTTATCGGCAGATCGAGGTGCAGTCGCAGGACGTGCTGCCGGCCGGGCGCGAAACGTATGTCGTCACGGGCCGCGCGCTGATCGAGATGGAAGCGAACAACGGCGCGCTGCTGTTTCCGATTGCCTATACGGCGATCCATACGCAGGAAGATGGGCAGTGGCGTTTGATCGCCTGGCAGGCGACGCGCTGCGCGATCGAGTGACGCGTTTTTCGGCGACGTCCGTCTTGTTCGCATGATGTGGCGAGCGGCTTGCAGGTTTTGCGGGCGCGCTGGGTTTGCGTCTGATTCGCGCATGGACTCATGCCGCGGACTCGCGTGGGCTTCGGGTCGGATGCACGTCGGGTCCGGCTCGGCTTGCGGTATGCGCCTCGTGAGCGCGTCGGCGGCCACAGCGAAGCACGGGATACGCGCTCTGCTGCTGCGGATTCACTCCGCTTCTTTCACGACACACTCAGCTTGAGACCCGGCTTCAGGCCGCGACGCATTCGCCGGCCTCGTCGCGCTCGGTCGCGTTGTCGTTGCCATTGCCATTACCGGTAGCGGCGCCGTTCGCGCCGCTCCTTGCCCCGGCGATCCGCATCGTCACGTCGCCCGCATACGGATGCCGTGTCGGCACCGGAATCCGCGTGCAACGCTCCACCACTCGCCGGATCGCCGCGAGATCGGAAAAATCGAGTTCGCTATCGATGCCTTGCGCGTCGAGATTCATCGCGAGCGGCACGAGATCGACATTGCCCGTGCGCTCGCCATTGCCGAACAGGCAGCCTTCGATGCGATCCGCGCCCGCGAGCAGCGCGAGTTCCGCTGCGGCGATCGCGGTGCCGCGGTCGTTGTGCGGATGCACCGACAGCACGATGCTGTCGCGATAGCCGAGATTGCGGTGCATCCACTCGATCTGGTCGGCGAACACGTTCGGCGTGGCCGCCTCGACGCTCGCCGGCAGGTTGACGATCATCTTGTCGGCGAGCGTGGGCCGCCATGTCTGCGCGACGGCGTCGCAGACCTCGCGCGCGATTGCCACGTTTCGGCGAGTTTCAGCGCGCCGTTTTCGCGATCTCGACGATCAGCTCGACCTGTCGCTCGATCGCGCCAGGCACCGGCGCTTCGCCGCGCAGCACTGCGTCGATCCACTCGGCCGTGGTGACGGCGTCGCGCGCTTCGGGCAATTCGACTTCGGGCGCGTCGGGCGACGAACGCTCGTGCGGCAGACGCGTTTCGCAGATGCCGTCGTGCAGCCAGTCGACCTGCACCTGGCGCCGCGTATCCGCGACCGCCTCGCCCTCGGTGCCGCGCGCGAGCAGGGCGCCGCCGAGCGCAGCGTCGGGATGCGAGTTGAACAGCTGCGTGAGACTGTCGCGATATGGCGGATGCGTGTAGTTGACGAGGCGCAGCCCCGCGGGCGCGAACGGCTGCAGGATTTTCACGAGCGTATGCGTCGAATTGCGCACGCCCATGCGCCGGCGCAGCGCGAGCAGATGCGCGAGTTTCGGCGCGAGCACGTCGATCGAGGCAAATGCGAGGCGGCGCTCGGCGAGACCGTCTTCGATCTCGGCGAGTGATTGCGCGTGCGGAATCCGCAGCTCCGCGAAGATTTCGGCGCTCGTCACGCGGCCCGGATCTTCAGTGACGCCGTGCACGAGCACCGGCACACCTTCGCGCGCGAGCAGCAGCGCGAGCAGCGGCACGAGGTTCGGCTGCTTGCGCGCGCCGTTGTAGGATGGGATCGACACGGGCCGATATGCGCCGTGCGGCAATTGCACCGGCTCGAACGACGCATGCGCGGCGGCCAGCATCGCGGCGAGTTCGTCGGCGCTCTCGCCTTTCACGCGATACGCGAGCAGCACCGCGCCGAGTTCGAGTTCGGCCACGCGGCCGTCGAGCATCGCGGCGTAGAGTTCGCGGGTGTCGTCGGCGCTCAGCGCGCGGGCGCCGTTCGGGCCACGGCCGATTTCCTTGATGAAGCGGGCGCAGGGGAAGGGGGCGGCGGTAGCGGTGTCGGTCGGGGCGGTCATCGGGTAAGGGGGCGGGCGGCGTGGCGCGTCGCACTGGAGCGGGTCGCCAGCTGATTCAAAGGATGCTATTCGGTATGAGTATCGCATCTATGGGGCTCGCGCGAGAAAGAACGGGGCGCCGAGCCCGTGCCTCGGCGCTCGCGCCTGGACGCATTGGCCCGTGCCGCGCGTTACACTCGATGCTTCTCGCCGCGTCGGCGGCGCGGATCGTAAGCCAATCGGAAAACGGAGAACGGGATGAGTTACGTATTTGCACCGGCACCGCAGGTCGCGGTGCCGGTCGTCGGGTCGGGCGAGCAGTTCGCGGTGCGGCGCATCTACTGCGTGGGGCGCAATTACGAGGCGCACGCGCGCGAGATGGGGCATGACCCGGACCGCGAGCCGCCGTTCTTCTTCTCGAAGCCGGCCGATGCCGTCGTCTATGTCGCACCAGGCGTGACCGGCGAATTTCCGTATCCGTCGCAAACGAAGAACGTCCACTTCGAAATGGAAATGGTCGCGGCGATCGGCAGGAGCGGCAAGGACATCCCCGTCGAAAGCGCGCTCGATCACGTGTACGGCTACGCGCTCGGCCTCGACATGACGCGCCGCGATCTGCAAGGCGAGGCGAAGAAGCTGGGCCGTCCGTGGGATACCGCGAAGGGCTTCGATCATTCGGCGCCGCTCGGCCCGATCCATTCGGCTTCGAAGGTCGGCCATATCGGCAAGGGCGCGATCTGGCTGTCGGTGAACGGCGAGGACAAGCAGCGCTCGGACGTGTCGCAGCTGATCTGGTCGGTCGGCGAGACGGTGGCGTATCTGTCGACGCTGTTCGAGTTGCAGCCGGGCGACCTGATTTTCACCGGTACGCCCGAGGGCGTCGGCGCGGTGGTACAGGGCGATCTGATGAAGGGCGGCGTGGACGGGCTCGGCGAGTTCAGCGTGCGCGTCGTCTGACGATTCGCGGGCAGGTTGGAGGAGACAGACAACATGAAGCTCTATAGCTATTTCCGTAGCTCGGCGGCGTATCGCGTGCGTATTGCGCTGAACGTGAAGAACCTGCCGTACGACTACGTGCCCGTGCACCTCGTGCGCGACGGCGGCGAGCAACTGAAGCCCGAATACCGCAAAGTCAATCCGGACGGTATCGTGCCGACGCTCGTCGACGGCAACGACGTGTTGCCGCAGTCGCTCGCGATCATCGAGTATCTGGAGGAGACGCATCCCGAGCCGCCGCTGCTGCCGAAGACGCCCGTCGATCGCGCGTATGTGCGCTCGGTGGCGCTACAGGTCGCGTGCGAGATTCATCCGCTGAACAATCTGCGCGTGCTGCGCTATCTGAAGCACACGCTGTGCGTCGACGACGATGCGAAAGACGCGTGGTACCGGCACTGGATCGACGCGGGCTTCGCGACGCTGGAGACGCATCTGGCGGGCGACGCGCGTACCGGCACGCTGTGTTTCGGCGACACGCCGACGCTCGCCGATGCCTGTCTGATTCCGCAGGTGTTCAACGCGCACCGCTTCAAGGTCGACACGGCGAAGTTTCCGACGATCCAGCGCATCTACGATCACGCGATGCAGCTCGATGCGTTTGCGCGCGCGGCACCGGGTGCGCAACCCGATGCCGAGTGACGCGGCGGCTTTTCGGCTCTATGTCGCGTAGCGACGCATCGGCATATCGGCGGCGGGTTGAAATGAAAAGAGGGCGCTCCGTGGAGTGCCCTCTTGCTGGTTTCGGGCTCAAGCGCCCGCGCGCTACGGGTTGAGCGCGGATCAGGTGTGGATCAAGCGCGGCTCAAACGTAACTCAAGCGCAACTCAAACACCCAGCAACGCGTCCGAAAACTCCTCGGCGCTGAACGGTTGCAAATCCTCGACCTTTTCGCCGACGCCGATGAAATACACCGGCACCGGCCGCTGCCGTGCGATGGCCGCGAGAATGCCGCCCTTCGCGGTGCCGTCGAGCTTGGTGACGATCAGGCCGGTGAGGCCGAGCGCGTCGTCGAACGCCTTGACCTGGGTGAGTGCGTTCTGGCCCGTGTTCGCGTCGATCACGAGCAGCACCTCGTGCGGCGCGCCGTCCTGCGCCTTGCCGATCACGCGCTTCACCTTGCGCAGCTCTTCCATCAGATGCAGTTGCGTAGGCAGGCGGCCGGCCGTGTCGGCCATCATCACGTCGATCTTGCGCGCGCGCGCGGCGCCGACCGCGTCGAAGATCACCGCGGCCGGGTCGCCGCTTTCCTGCGCGACCACGGTCACGTTGTTGCGCTGGCCCCAGATCGCCAGCTGTTCGCGCGCGGCGGCGCGGAACGTGTCGCCGGCGGCGAGCAGCACCGACTGGTCGAAGCTCTGCAGATGCTTGGCGAGCTTGCCGATGCTCGTGGTTTTGCCCGCGCCGTTGACGCCGGCGATCATCATGACGAGCGGCTGCGCACGGCCGAGCATCAGCGATTTTTCGAGCGGCTTGAGCAGCGCGACGAGCAGCGTGCGCAGCGCCGTCTTGACCTGCTGAGGGTCGGTGAGGCGCTCGCTGCGCACTTTTTCGCGCAGCGATTCGAGCAGGAATTCGGTGGCCTCGACGCCGGCGTCCGACATCAGCAGCGCGGTTTCGAGTTCTTCGTACAGGTCCTCGTCGATCTTCGTGCCAACGAAGATGCCGGTCAGGCTCGAACTCGTTTTCGACAGCCCGCTTTTCAGGCGCGTGAGCCAGGAGCGCTTCGCGCCCGCGTCCTGCACGGGCGGCGGGACGACTTCGACGGTTTCCTCGACGGCTTCGAATTCGGTTTCGAATTCGGCGTCAAAGCCGGCCTCGGCCGCTTCCTGCGGTTGCGGCTCGAAGACGGTCGCGGCCGCGGGCGGCAGCGCCGCTTCCTCGGGCAGCGGGGCGATGGCTTCGGACTGCGCGCCGTCTTGCGCCGCCTGCGCTTCGTCTGCGGCGGTATCGGACTCTTTCGAACCCTTGAATCGTTTGAAAAAACTGAACATGATCTGGCGTATTGGAGAGCGCGCCGATGCGCGCAGCCGGCACGGGACCGGCGAAGGAGGGCAGCGCCGCGATGCGAAAGGCAAGGCGCTGGCAGCCGCACATTTTATCAGGCGAGCCGCGGCGCGTCGTATCGGCCGATCGGCCAGGCTGGACGCGGGACGCCCCTGTGGTAACGTGGGCGCTCCGGTCCGCGCGCCTGCGCGTCGCGGGCGTCGTCACCAGGTCATAGAAACTGCAAGAAACCGCATGCCCCGTTTAGCACCTTCACGCGCCGCCGGCGCTTCGTCCAAAGGCGGCAAGCCGCACGCCATTCGTATCATCGGCGGCGACTGGAAGCGCACGCCATTGCCCGTGCTCGATCTGGACGGCTTGCGCCCCACGCCCGACCGCGTGCGCGAAACGCTGTTCAACTGGCTCGGCCAGCGTCTGGATGGCCAGCATTGCCTCGATCTGTTCGCCGGCAGCGGTGCGCTCGGCTTCGAGGCCGCGTCGCGCGGCGCGGCGCGCGTGCTGATGGTGGAGCGCAATGCGCGCGCCGCCGGCCAGTTGCGCGCGAACCAGCAGCGCCTCGCGGCGCGCGCGATCGAAATCGCCGAGGCGGACGGCCTACGTCTTGCCGCGAGTCTCGCGCCCGGCTCGTTCGACGTGGTGTTCCTCGATCCGCCGTTCGGCGCCGATCTGCTCGGCCCGGCGCTGGCCGTGGCGGCGCCGCTCGTCGGCGCGAACGGTTTTCTCTATGTCGAAGCGGGCGAGGCGCTCGAAACGGTTGCCCACGAGCCGCTCGCGGGCTGGGAAGTCACGCGGCAAGGCAAGGCGGGCGCTGTCCACTTTCATTTGCTGCAGCGCGAAAATAAGGAATAATGCGCGTTCCAAAAAAGGGCCGGGCGGTTTATCGTCAGCGCGTCCGGAGTCAAATGCGTCGCGTGGACGCTTTGCCGTGCCCTTTTGTCTGAATAGAGGAGAAGTCTCATGGTAGTCGCCGTGTACCCGGGCACGTTCGACCCGCTGACGCGCGGTCACGAAGACCTCGTTCGGCGCGCGTCGAGCATTTTCGACACGTTGGTGGTGGGCGTTGCCGACAGTCGCAACAAGAAGCCGTTTTTTACGCTGCAGGAGCGCCTCGCGATTGCACACGAAGTGCTCGGGCACTACCCGAACGTCAAGGTGATGAGCTTCAAGGGGCTCCTCAAGGATTTCGTGCGGACCAATAACGCGCGCGTGATCGTCAGGGGCCTGCGTGCCGTGTCGGACTTCGAATACGAGTTTCAGATGGCGGGCATGAACCGCTATCTGCTGCCCGACGTCGAGACGATGTTCATGACGCCGTCCGACCAGTACCAGTTCATTTCGGGCACGATCGTGCGCGAGATCGCGCAGTTGGGCGGCGACGTCAGCAAGTTCGTGTTCCCGTCGGTCGAAAAATGGCTGAAGGAGAAGGTCGCTTCGCTGGACCCGAATGGCGGCGCTCAGGCGGCGCAGCCGTAACCGGCCGGGCGGCGGCCGGCCGATAGTTGCGGGTACGGCCAGGCGCCCTTTGCCGCTTTGGCGAAAGCCTCGGCGAGTTTGTCGAAATGCCTGAGCGAGGCTGGCGTGAGTTCGATCTGCTTGCGCCGGGCGTCTTCGGTATCGTTGAGCACGATCCAGCCTTTCTCGCACATCGATGAAATGCGGCCATGCAGTGTGGCCGGCGAGCTCAGCTCGCTGTGACCCATCATGTCCTTCATCGGGAGGCGCTCCTTGTTCTGCGTTGCGCGCACCACGAATTCAAGGATTTTTTCTTCGAGCGGGTCGAGTGCCGGTAGCGTGGGCAGGCCACGCTGCGCTTCGGTCAATTGCAGAAATCGGAGATAGATGTCGGCTGGATTTTAGTTATCGTCGATCTGCGTCGTGGTGAAAAGGCGCTTGGCTTCATGCGCCCGCGCGCCAGGATGAAAAGCTATAATGTATTGTTTTTCATAGGAAAGTTGGTGGCGGCATGGCCTTGATGATTACCGACGAATGCATCAATTGCGACGTCTGCGAGCCGGAGTGCCCGAACGATGCGATTTCGATGGGCACGGAAATCTATGTGATCGATCCGAAGAAATGTACCGAGTGCGTCGGCCATTTCGACGAGCCGCAGTGCATTCAGGTGTGCCCGGTGGAGTGCATTCCACGCGACCCGGAACATCTGGAAACGCGCGAAGGCTTGATGGCGAAGTATCACGCGCTGCAAGCCGCGAAGGGTGCGTGACGTTCGGGGTTGATGCGTGCAGCAAAAAAATGGCGAAGGCTGAATGGGTCTTCGCCATTTTTGTTTCTGGCTTTTGTTTTGCGGTGGTGTTTTCCTCAGGCCGCCGAGGCGCGCATCGCTATCCGGCGTACGTGCTGAAAATAGCGCGTAACGCATCCAGCAGAATGTCGCATTCAGCATCGGTGCCGATCGAAATTCGCAGGTGCTGGTCGATACGCGGCGCCTTGAAATGGCGCACGAAAATTTCTTTCTCCCTGAGCCGCAATGCGAGCGTCGCCGCGTCGTAGCCCGCATGGCGCGCGAACAGCAGATTCGCGGCCGACGGCAAGACTTCGAAGCCGAGCGCGCCCAGTTCCGCGGCCAGGCGCTCGCGGCTCGCGATCACCTTCGCGCAGCAGTCGCGGAACCAGGCGTCGTCTTCGTAGGCGGCGGTCGCGGCCGCTTGGGCGAGCCGATCGAGCGGGTAGGAGTTGAAGCTGTCTTTCACGCGGTTCAGCGCGTCGATCAGCTCCGGATTGCCGAACGCGAGGCCGACGCGCATGCCGGCCAGCGAACGCGATTTCGACACGGTCTGCACGACGAGCAGATTCGGATAGCGATCGATCAGCGCAATTGCCGATTCGGCGCCGAAATCGACGTAAGCCTCGTCGATTACCACGACCGAATCCGGATGGCGCGCCACGAGACGTTCGATGTCCGCGAGCGGCAACGGGCGGCCGGTCGGCGCATTCGGGTTCGGAAACAGGATGCCGCCGTTCTCCACCGCGTAATCGTCGATGTCGATCGCAAAGTTGTCGTCGAGCGCGATGGTCTGGTAATCGACTTCGAACAGCCTGGCGTAGGTCGGATAGAAGCTGTACGTGATGTCGGGGAACAGCAGCGGCTTGCCGTGCTTGAGCAAGGCCTGGAACGTGAGCGCGAGCACCTCGTCCGAGCCGTTGCCCGCAAACACCTGTTCGGCGCGGATGCCGTGATAGGCAGCGACCGTTTCGCGCAGCTTGCGCGCGGTAGGGTCCGGATAGCGGCGCAGCGCTTCGGCCGTGTCGCCGAGTTCCTGGCGGATCGCCGCGAGCACGCGCGGCGACGGCGGGTAGGGATTCTCGTTGGTGTTCAGCTTCACCGGATGCGCGAGCGCGGGCTGTTCGCCCGGCACATACGGCGTCAAACGGTGGACGATGTCACTCCAGTAACGGCTCAAGCGATTCTCCTGGCGATGTCGATTGCAATGGCGATGGCGGCCGGCCGCGCCGGTCAGCCGTTATTCAGCCGTTATTGCGATGCAGCTGCATCATCGCGCGCTCCAGCTCGCCCTTGATGACCTGGGGCATGACCGCGAGGGCGCGTTCGATCGACGCGTCGATCACATCCTGCTCTTCGCGGCGCGGCGGTTTCAGCACGTAATTGGCGACGTCGGGTTTGGCGCCGGCGCGCGCGCTTTCGGGAATCAGGTCGCGCGGATGGCCGATGCCGATCCGCAGCCGCCAGTATTGCTGCGACGACAGATGCGCGCTGATGTCCTTCAGTCCATTATGCCCGCCGCTGCCGCCACCGAGCTTCAGCTTGACGCTGCCGGGCGGCATGTCGAGCTCGTCGTGCGCGACCAGAATCTCGTCGGGAAGAATCTTGAAGAACTGCGCCACCGCCACGACCGATTGGCCGGAACGGTTCATATAGGTTTGCGGCTCCAGCAGATGCACTTCCTCGCCGTGCAGCCGCGCTTTCGCGTAAAAACCGTGGAAGCGCCGCTCGTCGCGCAGCGTCGTGCCTGCCTCGCGCGCGAGTTGATCGACCAGCCAGAAGCCGGCGTTGTGACGCGTCGCGGTGTATTCGGCGCCCGGATTGCCGAGCCCGACGATCAGCTTGATCATGATTGCGTGAGTCCATCTGGCCCGGAAGGGAACTGCAGCCGGACCCAAAAAGCCGAAAAAAAACCCGCCAGGGCGAACCTCGGCGGGTCACATCGACCGTTTCATGGGAAACGGATCGAGAGGATTGCTTGCTCTGAACCGAAGGGCCCTTAAGCAGCCGGCGTTTCGCCTTCAGCAGCAGCGGCGTCTCCGGAGATCGCGCCAGCCGGGATCGTTGCAGCAGCAACCACCGGGTTTTCCGCGTCGACGTGGGCGACGAGCGCCACACCTGCCGGCAACGGGATGTCCTTCGCGTGAACCGATTGACCTGCTTCGATCTTCGCGAGGTCGACTTCGATGAATTCGGGCAGTGCCGACGGCAGGCACTCGATTTCGATTTCGTTGAGGACGTGCGAGATCACCGCGCTCGACAGCTTCACTGCCGGGTTGCTTTCCTGGTTCAGGAAGTGCAGCGGCACCTTGGTGTGCAGCTTCTTCGATGCGTCGACGCGCTGGAAGTCCACGTGCAGCACGAGCTGACGGAACGGGTGGTATTGCACGTCGCGCAGCAGAACCTGTTGCGACTTGCCGGCCACTTCCAGTTCGAGGATCGACGAGTGGAAAACTTCTTTCTTGAGCGCGTGCCACAGGGCGTTGTGATCGAGTTCGATCAGTTGCGTGTCAGCACCCGCGCCATAAACGATACCCGGGGTCTTACCCGAGTTACGCAGGCGGCGGCTCGCACCCGTACCTTGCAGGGAACGCTCGAAAGCGACTACTTTCATGTTGAATCTCCAATGCACTGCCCGCGACCAGGCAGTAAAAACAGGGCCTCGAAGCCGTAATGGCTGAGGCCCGGGATAGCGGCACGAACCTTCGTTCGTTCATGCCGATTGTGCAAAAACGCCGCGTGTCGCATGAAGCGGTACGCGGCGTCTTCGCAAATGCTTAACTCTCGGCGAACAGCGACATGACCGAATCGCCGCGGCGGATGCGCGAGAACGTTTCGGCGAGCAGGCCGGCGCTCGTCAACGAACGGATCTTTGCGCACGAACGGGCTTCTTCGCCGAGCGGGATCGTGTCCGTGACCACAAGTTCGTCGAGTGCGGAAGCGGCGATACGCTCGCCTGCGCCGCCCGACAGAACCGGGTGAGTGGCGTACGCGAACACCTGCTTCGCGCCGCGTTCCTTCAGAACCTGCGCGGCCTTGCACAGCGTGCCGGCCGTGTCGACCATGTCGTCCATGATCACGCAGGTGCGGCCTTCGACTTCACCGATGATGTTCATCACTTCGGCGACGTTCGCCTTCGGGCGACGCTTGTCGATGATCGCGAGATCGCAATTGAGCTGCTTTGCCAGTGCACGGGCGCGCACCACGCCGCCGACGTCCGGCGAAACGACCAGCAGGTTGTCGTAGTTCTGCTTGCGCAGATCGCCGAGCAACACGGGCGTTGCGTAGATGTTGTCGACCGGGATGTCGAAGAAGCCTTGAATCTGGTCAGCGTGCAGATCCATCGTGATGATCCGCTCGACGCCGGCGATTTCCAGCATGTTCGCCACGACCTTCGCCGAGATGGCGACGCGCGCCGAACGTGGGCGCCGATCCTGACGGGCATAACCGAAGTAGGGGATGGCTGCGGTGATCCGGCCTGCGGATGCGCGTTTGAGCGCATCGACCATGATCATCAGTTCCATCAGATTGTCGTTCGTCGGTGCACACGTGGATTGCAGGACGAAGACATCCTTGCCACGCACGTTTTCCTGAATCTCGACCTGGATCTCACCGTCCGAAAAACGGCTGACCATTGCTTTGCCGAGGGGAATACCGAGGTTTTTGACGACTTCCTGGGCAAGCGCGGGATTTGCGTTGCCAGTAAAAACCATCAGGCCGTCATGGCTGCTCATCGTGCACCTACTTCAGGCTGGGGGCGGGAGAGATATGATTGCTGTGACGAACCACAGCGAACTACGAGAATTTTTGGCAGGGGAGAAAGGATTCGAACCTTTGCATGCCGGAATCAAAATCCGGTGCCTTAACCAGCTTGGCGACTCCCCTACACTAACTTTGAGCTCCGCCGACCGTGGAGTTTCGTTCGACGATGCAAAACTTATGACGCGAAAGCAAAGAGTGGATGCTGATCCAGGCTCGCTGCCACTGCACTGTTCCATTCGCTTGGCAACTTGGCTTGCGCCGCTTCTGCCTCGGCTTTGCTACGGAACGCTGCAAAAACACTCGCACCCGATCCGGACATCCGCGCTGGCGCGATGTTTTCAAACCATCGCAGCACTTGCGCTACTTCCGCGTACTTTCCTACGACAACCTGCTGCATGTCATTCCGGCCAAAACTTTCCGGCCAATCAGTGTTGCAGCTGTGTTCTGCAGGAAAGTCCGTAATTATGAGGGGCTTTGTATCTCTTGTCAACGCTTTTTCGGAAAAAATCGCTGCAGTTGGAACCTGCACCCTCGGTGTCACTACCAGGAAGTGACGCGGCGGCAATTGTACAACGTCTAACGCTTCCCCAACACCCTCTGCGAAGGCATTTTTCCCAAATACGAAAAAAGGCACGTCCGCACCGAGCTTCAGCGCAAGATCCTGCAATTCCTGGCGCGGCAGGTCGAGTTTCCATAAGCGATTGAGCGCGAGCAGCGTCGTCGCTGCGTCCGAGCTGCCACCGCCGAGTCCGGCGCCCATCGGCAGGCGCTTGTCGATTTCGATGTCGACGCCCTCGCGCGAACCCGTGTGCGCTTTCAGCAGCGTCGCAGCGCGTACCGTGAGGTCATGCTCGGGCGGCACATCGGCGATTTCGGTGCGGCGTGTGATGAGCCCGTCGTCGCGGCGCGTGAAGTGCAGCGTGTCGCCCCAGTCGAGCAGCTGAAAGACCGTTTGCAGCGTGTGATAGCCATCTGGCCGGCGGCCCGTGATGTGCAGGAAGAGATTCAGTTTCGCTGGCGCGAGGCAATCGCGCAGCGAATCGGTTGTTTCGATCATGAGTGAAAGCTACCTGCGCCAAGGTGGCGCCAAACGGGCGGTAACGCTGCGTGAACGGATGCAGGGGCGAAGGTTTTCAAAGCGGCCTTCGAAAGCGGCCGTCGTACCGGCCGCCCTGGCGAAAAGCCGTCACTGATCCAGCACGAGCTTGATGTCGAGCGGCGGCTCCGAGCGGCTCAGATTGAGGCGCTTTACGCCGGTAGCCGGTGCATCGGCATACGCGAGATAGTCGATGGTCCAGCCGTCCTGCGTGATCTGCTTCAAGCGCGACGGCTGCTGCGGGTCGTTCTCGGTCTTCGCGCGCGAGGTCGGTGCGGGAGACGGCTGCAGCCAGTAGCGCAGACCTTCGACCGGCAGCGTGAACCCGAGTGCATTCTGCATCAGCGTGGAGACGTTATCCGCGGTGAGCGGTGCGCGGTTCGGCAATTCGAGCGTGGCCGAGGCCGGCGACGACGTGACGATAGCCAGGGTCTGACCAAGCGGATTGCGCAATTGCAGGGTCACGGTGTCGCCGGTTTCCTGCCACGAGAAGTTGCCGTAGGCGTTGCGTTGCTGGCCGTTCTGGTCGTTGTACTGGACCGCGAAACGGCCCTGATACGAGCGGCTCGTTTGCGCGGTCACTTCGGTCGCGGCCTTCGACGTGGACGCCCCCTGCGGTTGCACCGACGCGCAGCCCGCCAGCGCGACAACGGCCGCCGCCGCGAATCCGAGCGCCATGCCGCGCGGCGCCCCGGAACAGGAAATCAAACGGGAAAGACGCATCAAAGATCGTTTACCTGAAGACGTTGCAGCGTTTTGACGAGGGTGTCGTTGTCCGGCTCGAGCTTGCGCGCGGCACGGAATGCTGCGCGCGCCTCGTCCTGCTCGCCGGTTTTCCACAGCACTTCGCCGAGGTGTGCGCCGATTTCGGCGTTCGGCTGGATGCTGTACGCCTTGCGCAGCAGCTTGATCGCATCCGCCGTGTTGCCCATCCGGTATTTGACCCAGCCCACGCTGTCCATGATGAACGCGTCGTTCGGCGCGAGGGCCGAGGCCTTTTCGACCAGCTTGTCCGCTTCCGGAAGACGCTGATTGCGATCGGCCAGCGAATAGCCGAGCGCGTTGTACGCCTGCGGATTGTCCGGCTGCGTCTTCATCAGCTTGCGCAACTGCGCTTCCATGATGTCGTAATGGCCGGTCTTTTCGGCGGCCATCGCGTAGTCGTAGGTGAGGTCGGGGTCGTCGGGGAAGTTTGCCGTGGCTTGCTGCAGGCGCTCTTCGGCCTCGGGGTAGCGCTTCGCGTCGAACAGGATCGCGGCGTCGGTGCGCGCGATCAGCGCCATGTCGCGCGGGTCGGAGGTCTGCAGGCCGGCGAGCAGCTTGCGCGCGTCGTCGGTCTTGCCCTGCTTCGCGAGCAGCTGCGCGCGCGTGATCTGCGCGGGCATGTACTGCTGGCTGGTCGGCGCAATCTTGTTGAGCCAGTCGTTCGCTGCCGCTTCGTTTTTCTGTTCGAGCGACAGTTGCGCCAGGTAGATGTAGGCCTGGCCCGCATCGGCGCCCGGCGTCTTGTCAGCCAGCTGCGCGTATTGCGTCAGATAGGTCTGCGCGTCGGCGAAATTTTTCTGCTGGATCTTGATCAGCGCGAGCGCCATCAACGGCGTGAGGTCGTTCGGGTTCGCCTTGCGCATGCTCTCGAACTGCTTCTGCGCGTCGTCGAGACGGTCGCTCGCGAGATACATCTGCGCGAGCGCGAGCCGCGCGTCATGCGATTTCGGATTCTGCTGCACGTATTTTTCGAGCGACGCGATGCCTTCCTTGCGCTCTTCCGGGCCCATTTGCGAGAGCGTCAGCGCCGCCGGCAGATAGTCGGGTTTCAGGGTCAGCGCCTGCTCGAGCGATTTGCGGGCGCCCGGCGCGTCGTCGGACAGCAACTGCTGACGGGCGAGCGCGAGTTGCGCTTCGGGCCGGTTCAGGTCGTTCTTCGCGAGGTCCTGCAATACATGCAGACCGCCGATGCGATTCGGGCCGCGCGAGAGCAGCAACTGCAGCGAGAGGATCGCGTTGCCGCGGTTTTCCTCGGGCACCTTCGCCAGTTCGCGCGCGAGGATCGGCGCCGCGTCGTCGGGCTTGCCGGACAGCACGAGCAGCGAGGCGTCGAGTTGCGCGGCGCGCTCCGAATCCGGCGCGTACTGCTGCCACAATTGCGCGGCGGCCAGCGCGTCCGACGGGCTTTGCGCGGCCAGCGCGATTTCGGTGGCGCGCTGCGCCATGCGCGGGTCGTGCGTGTCGCGCGTGAGCGCGAGGTAGGTTTGATAGGCGGGCGCCGGCTGGTCGCGCTGCAGCGCGATCTCGGCGGCGAGCACCTGGAAGACGATCTGGCTCGACAACGGCACGTCCGGCAGCGATTTCTCGTCTTCGGGCGTTGCGGGACCGAGCGGGTCCGGCAAGGTGACCGACGTGTCGTCCGAATCCGGCGCGGGGTCCTGCGCATGCGCGGGCACGGCGGCCAGCGCCCATAATGCGAGCGCAGCTGCGCCGAGCATCCGCCGGGCGGATACGGCATGTGGCACGTTGGACATGCGCGCGAGGCGCCTTGAAAGCAGCTTCACGAAGGACACGTTCATGGAAATCCGTTCAATGTTTCAGTCGATTGTAACGCGCTCGCTACAATACGCGCACAACCACCCACGCAAGTAGCAGACCGATCAGACATGCCAGAGTTGCCAGAAGTCGAGGTTACCCGCCGAGGGATCGAACCGTATGTGTCCGGGCGCAAGGTCGAGCGCGTCGAAGTGCGTACGCCCGCGCTGCGCTGGCCGATTCCGGCCGGCCTTGCGAAAACCTTGCGCGGCCATGTGGTGCGCAAGGTCGAGCGGCGCGGCAAGTACCTGCTGTTCGAAATCGACGCGGGCTGGTTCATCGTGCATCTCGGCATGACCGGCACGCTGCGCGTGCTGCGTCACGTGCCGCAGCCGCCGGCCGCGGCGAAGCACGATCACGTCGACTGGATCTTCGACGACTTCATCCTGCGTTATCGCGATCCGCGGCGTTTCGGCGCGGTGTTGTGGCATCCGCGCGAGGCGGGCGACATCCTTGCGCACCCGCTGCTCGCGGGGCTCGGCGTCGAGCCCTTCTCGCCGGCGTTCTCGGGCGCGCTGATGCACCGGCTGACGCGCGGGCGCAAGGTGTCGGTGAAGCAGGTGCTGCTGGCTGGAGAAATCGTCGTCGGCGTGGGCAATATTTACGCGTCGGAGAGCCTGTTTCGCGCGGGCATCCGGCCGACCACCGCGGCGGGGCGCGTCTCGCTCGCGCGCTATGAACTGCTCGCCGACGCGGTGCGCGTGACGCTTGCCGCCGCGATCGAGAAGGGCGGCAGCACGCTGCGCGATTTCGTCGGCAGCGACGGCGAAAGCGGCTACTTCCAGCTCGACTATTTCGTCTATGATCGCGCGGGCCAACCCTGCCGCGTGTGTGCGACGCCCATCAAACAGATCGTGCAGGGGCAGCGCTCCACGTACTTCTGTCCCACCTGCCAGCGCTAGATTTCCGATGCCTTCCCGCCTGACACCCACTACGACCCCGCGTGCGAACTCACGCGCGGGCGCGTCCGCCGCGGCGCCCGTTTTTCCCGCGATGCCCGATTTTTCCGCGCGCCTCATCGCATGGCAGCGCCAGCACGGCCGGCACGATCTGCCCTGGCAGAACACGCGCGACCCGTACCGCATCTGGCTGTCGGAAATCATGTTGCAGCAGACCCAGGTGTCGACGGTGATTCCGTACTACGCGAAGTTTCTCGCGCGTTTTCCCGATGTCGCCGCGCTGGCCGCCGCGCCGTCCGACGACGTGATGGCGCTGTGGGCCGGCCTCGGCTACTACACGCGCGCGCGCAATCTGCATCGCTGCGCGCAGGTCGTGGTCGAGCGGCACGGTGGCGCGTTTCCGGCCTCGGTCGACGAACTCGCGGACCTGCCCGGCATCGGCCGCTCGACGGCTGCCGCGATCGCCTCGTTCGCCTTCGGCGCGCGCGCGACGATTCTCGACGGCAACGTGAAGCGCGTGCTCGCGCGCGTGTTCGGCGTCGACGGATTCCCGGGCGAGAAGAAGGTAGAGAACGCGATGTGGACGCTCGCCGAATCGCTGCTGCCGGTCGATGCATCGGACGACGAAGTTAGCGCGTACACGCAGGGCTTGATGGATCTCGGCGCGACGCTATGCGTGCGCGGCCGGCCAGACTGCGCGCGCTGCCCGTTCGCCGTCGACTGCGTTGCGAATGTCACCGGACGTCAGCGCGACTTGCCCACGGCGCGGCCGAAGAAAGCCGTGCCGACGCGCCGCACCTGGATGCTCGTGCTGCGCGACGGCAACGCGGTGATGCTCGAGCGGCGGCCGCCGTCGGGCATCTGGGGCGGCTTGTGGAGTCTGCCCGAAGCCGCCGACGAAGCCGCGCTCGCCGAGCGCGCGCGAGCGTTCGGTAGCGACGGCACGGTGTCGCCGCTCGCGCCGTTTTCGCATGTATTCACGCATTTCAAGCTCGATATCGAGCCGCGCATCGCGGAGCTGGATCGCGGCACCGGCGCATTGGCGGCGTTGAACGACGCCGATACCGCATGGGTCGCGCTCGGCGATCTCGATTCGTTCGGGGTGCCGGCGCCGGTGCGCAAGCTGCTGGACAGCCTGCAGGGTTCGTTGATCTAACGGATCGTGCGCAGCGGCGGCGCTGCCGGCATCGTGTGTGCTGCCGCTCGTGCAATGCTCGCGGTTGCCGTCACGTCACAGCAGCTGATGTTGCTGCATGTAGTGATGCACGACGTCGATGCGCGCGCCGGCATCGGTCAGTTCCATCAGCTTTTGCCGGGCGCGCAGCGCGATCGGCAGCACTTCGGCGAGACGGTTCGACACCCATGAGGGATCGGCGAGCCTGAACGGCTCCGCGAACGGCAGACTATCCGGGTCGCGCTCGCGGATCGTCGCGATGATCCTTTCGAGCACTTCCGCGCAGGCGCCGAATTTGGCCAGCAGATCGTTGCCTTCGAGCGGCTGATCGTCGGCGAGCGGCTCCGCCATGCCGACCAGCAAACCGCTTGCTTCGACGCGATGCGACAGCAGGCGAAAACGCTTCGTGCCGCGCGCGCGAATCAGCAGCATGCCGAACGCTTCGACGTCGCATTCGTCGATTTCGGCGAGACAGCCAATGGCTTCGGGCACCGAAGGCTCTTCCTCGCGCGCCACTTCCGCTCCGCTTTTCAGCAGGCATACGCCGAACGAGGTCTTTTCGCGCAGACAGTCGCGCGCCATGTCGAGATAGCGCGCTTCGAAAATCTTCAGCGGCAGCAATCCATCGGGGAACAGCACCGTATGCAGCGGAAACAGCGGCAAATCGGCGTACACAGTAGGCGTAGAGGACATGGCGCAACGCTTTCGGTTAAGGCCGCGCGATGCGGCCAGTTAAGCGATCAGCTTCGATGATTCGCCGACGTCGACCGGCGCATCGCGGTGCCGCACAATCACATTCGCCGATGTTGCGAGACGCGCGGCAAGCGTCTCCGCGATGAACACCGAGCGGTGCTGGCCGCCCGTGCAACCGATTGCGACGGTCAGGTAGCTGCGATTGTCGTCGCGGAAATGCGGCAGCCACTTGGACAGATACTTCTCGATGTCGTCGATCATCTCGTGGACGACCGGCTGCGCATCGAGAAAATCCATCACCGGTTTGTCGAGGCCGGTGAGTGGCCTCAATTCATGATCGTAGTACGGGTTCGGCAGCGTGCGTACGTCGAATACGAAATCCGCATCGAGCGGCACGCCGCGTTTGAAGCCGAACGACTCGAACATCAGCACGAGCCCGGCGTCTTCCTGTTCGATGAAACGCTTGACCCATGCGCGCAGCACGTTCGCGCGCAGATTGCTCGTGTCGATCTGATGGCCGAATTCGGCGAGCCCCGCGACCAGTTCGCGCTCGCGCTCGATCGCTTCGGCGAGCGAGGTGAGCAGGCCCACGTCCGCATCGTGCGCGGGCGAGCCGGATAGCGGATGGCGTCGGCGCGTTTCGGAAAAGCGTTGAATCAGCGACTGCGTGCTTGCGCTCAGAAACAGCACGCGCACGTCGTGCGAGCGTTTGAGATCGCGGATCATCGCGGGCATTTCGTCGAGCGACGAACCCGAGCGTGCGTCGATCGCGACCGCGAGACGATCCTGGCCGTCTTCGGCGAGATAGCTGGCGAGTTGCGGCAGAAAGCGCGGCGGCAGATTGTCGACGCAATAATAGCCCGCGTCTTCAAGCGCGTTCAGGGCAACGGACTTGCCGGAGCCGGAGATGCCGGTGATCAGGATTATGCGCATGGAGTCGTCGAAACCGTAAATTTCATCATAGCATCCGGTTTCCATGTGCGTGCCCGCGGACGGGCTTTTTGCCGCGGGCGCTGCATGGCTTGGGCGGCGCGGCGCGGCCCGGCCCGGCTTCAGATCAGCTTGCCGGGAAACTGGCTGTCGGGGTCCTGCATGGCGAGACGCTGGCGGTCCATGAAATCGCGCAGCGTGTCGATGCCGCGCAATTGCAGGATCGTATTGCGCACGGCCGCTTCGACCAGCACCGCGAGGTTGCGGCCCGCAGCCACCTGAATCGTGACCTTGCTGATCGGCAGACCGAGCACGTCGACAGTCTGACTCTCCAGCGGCAGGCGCTGGAATTCGCCGTCGGGGCGGCGTACCAGTTGCACGATCAGCTTCAGCTTCATTTTCCGGCGCACCGCCGTTTCGCCGAAGATCGTCTTGATGTCGAGCAGACCGAGGCCGCGCACTTCGAGCAGATTCTGCAACAGCGGCGGGCAGCGTCCTTCGACGAAGTCCGGGCCGAGGCGCACGAAGTCGACCGCGTCGTCGGCGACGAGACCGTGGCCGCGGCTGATCAGCTCGAGCCCGAGTTCGCTCTTGCCGAGACCCGAGTCGCCGGTGAGCAGCACGCCCATGCCGAGGATGTCGAGAAACACGCCGTGCAGCGTCGCGCGGGGCGCGAGGATGCGCGACATGTAGAGACGCAGGCTGTCGATTACCGCGGCCGCCGAGGTCGGTGTCGTGAAGAGCGGCGTGGACGAGCGCGTGCAGCGCAGCACCAGTTCCGGCGGCGCGGCGACGCCGCCGGCCACCACCAGGAACGGCGGCTCCAGCGCAATCAGCTCGGCCATGTGGCGCGAGCGGTCTTCGTCGGTCTGACGTTTGTAGTAGTCGATTTCGGCGTCGCCGAGCACCTGGATCCGGTTCGGGTGGATCAGGTTCAGGTGGCCGACGAGGTCGGCGCTCGAGGTGGCGTTGGCGACCGATTCCGAAGAAAAGCCGCGCTCCCAGCCTTCATGCCCCGTGAGCCAGCTGAGCTTCAGCATGGCTGCGTTGTCGTCGAAAATGCTCTGGGCGTTGATGCTGGACGTATCCATGAGTCGGTGACTCCAGTGTGGGCCGCTTGCCGGGCCGTGCTCGCGTGCGCGGGGTTACCGCCGCTGCATCAAGGTTGCCACTGAGTGAGCAGGCGATGCAACGATTCGCGGTCTTCTTCGGTATGCAGGCGTTCGCGAGCCTCGCGATCGGACAGCAACTGGGCAATCTCGGACAGGATTTCGAGGTGCTGTTGGGTAGCCTGTTCGGGCACGAGCAGGAAGATCAGCAGCGAAACCGGCTGACCGTCCGGTGCTTCGAAAGGGATGGGTTCCGCGAGACGGACGAACGCGGCGAGCGGCTGCTTGAGGCCCTTGATGCGCCCGTGCGGAATCGCGACGCCTTCGCCGAGTCCGGTCGAACCGAGGCGCTCTCGCGCAAAAAGATTGTCAGTGACGGTACTGCGGGCGATGCCGTTCTGGTTCTCGAAGATCAGGCCCGCTTGCTCGAACACGCGTTTCTTGCTGGTGACCGATAGTCCGATGACGACGTTCTCGAGGGGAAGAAATTTGGCTAAACGATTCATGTTGACAGGCGAAAACGTGGCCTGGGTTCTCCCCACCGGGGCGTTTAAGTGGCGTTCCATTCGTTTGATGCTCGCGAAGACGTGCGGTGAGAGCCGTCGCCCAAAGCGCGAGACTCCGGCCGGCCGTATTCAAAGAGCTGGCTTGACCCCGATGGTAACCGGAACATTATAGAACAGGGTAGCGGACGATGGTGCGGCGCGCCATTGATGCATACCAGGTTTTTCACCGCTTGCGCCGCGACTCGTTTCGCTTCGCGCAAAGACTGGCGAAAACCATGCACGGCATGCGGAAACGGCGCGGGGAACGTGGCCCGAAAACGAAAAACCGCCCGGTTGCGGGCGGCTTGACGGAGCGGGAAAATGAATGATTTCCTCTAATTCTCCTATTGCGGCGGCACGTCCAGTTGCGGCGCCGGCTGATACTTGATCGCCTCGTGCTGATGTCCTTGCAGACGATCCTTGTGGCGGATCACCTGTCTGTCGAGCTTGTCGATCACAAGATCTATCGCCGCGTACAAATCACTGTCACAACTCTCGACAAAAATGTCTTTACCCTTCAGATGGAGATTGATTTCCACCTTCTGACGCTTGTCTTTTTCCTTATGGTTGTCGACCGAGAGGACCACACTGCCGTCGATGACCTGATCGAAATGTCTTAGCACCCTGTCCAGTTTGGTGATCACGTATTCGCGCAACGCAGGCGTTACTTCGAGGTGGTGTCCACTGATCTTGAGATTCATAGTGCTTCTCCAAGCTAATGCCGCTTGGTCCGCACAATGACAAAGGTCCGGTCGATCTGACGGCTTGCCTGTGTCGCCCCCCGGTGACTGACATCTGGCAGGTCGCAGCGGCCGGCCTGTCCGTCATGCACGGAGCGGCCGGTAAATGCCCGCTGCAAAACGCGGCGGGCTACAGAGACTTGCGCAGGTTGACTGCCGGGATCTTGAGCGCTTCACGGTATTTCGCCACGGTACGCCGTGCGACCACGAAGCCCTGTTCCGCCAGCAATTCGGCTATGCGACTGTCTGAGAGTGGCGATTTCGGGTTTTCCGCTCCTATCAGTTGTTTGATCAGCGCGCGAATGGCCGTTGAAGAGGCCGCGCCGCCTGTGTCAGTCGATACGTGTGAGCCGAAAAAGTACTTGAATTCCAGCGTCCCGAATGGGGTCAGCATGTATTTGCCGGTTGTCACACGCGAGACAGTTGACTCGTGTAGGCCCAGCGTATCAGCAATTTCCCGCAAAACCAAGGGGCGCATGGCAATTTCGCCGTGCACGAAAAAGCTCTTCTGACGCTCGACGATTGCCTGCGCAACTCGCAGGATCGTCTCGAAACGCTGCTGGATGTTTTTGATCAGCCAGCGTGCTTCCTGAAGCTGCTGGCGCAATGAACCGCTGCCGGGATCGCCCCGGTTATTGCGCAGAATATTCGCGTACAGATGGTTGATGCGCAGCTTCGGCACGACTTCGGGATTCAGTTCGGCCTGCCATCCTTGAGCGGTTCTGCGCACCATGATGTCGGGCACGACGTAGTCCGCTTCGGCCTTGCCGTAGGCGGCGCCGGGAAACGGTTCGAGCGAGCGGATCAGCACATGGGCGTCGCGCAGATCGTCGTCGTTCGCTTTCAGGTGCTTGCGCAGACGCGTGAAATCGCGCGCCGCGAGCAATTCCAGGTGATGGCCGACAATGTCTAGCGCGAGCGTGCGGGTGGGCGACGGATCGAGCCGCAGCAGTTGCAGCTTCAGGCATTCCGACGCGGAGCGCGCGCCGACCCCGGCCGGGTCGAAGCTATGCAGCAGCGCCAGCGCGGCATTCAGTTCGTCGAGGTCGACTTCGAGTTCGTCGGGCAGATCGGCCAGCACTTCTTCGAGCGTGGCGGCGAGGTAGCCGTCGTCGTCGAGAGATTCGATCAGAAACGTGACGAGCGCCCGGTCGCGCGGGCTCGCCTGGGTGACGCGCAGTTGCGCCATCAGGTGATCGCGCAGTGAGGTGCTCGACTCGTGGATTTGCAGCGGCGGCAGGTCGTCGTCATCCGACGCGTTGCCGGAGCGGCCATAGTCGTCGAGGTTCCATTGCGATGCGTCACCGCCGTCGCCCGAGAGGCCGTTGTATTCGTCGACACCTTGCGGCTCGCCGTTTTCGGCGCGCTCGCCCGTGCCGTCGGACCCCGACGAGCCGTTGCCGGCCATCGGGTCGGACGGCGTGGACGCACCCGGCGTCTGGGCGATGACCGAACCGTCGGCAGCCACCCGCAACGGGCTCGCGATCCATTCGTCCTCGTTCTCGAGGAGCGGGTTCTGCGAGATCGCCATGGCGACTTCCTGCTGCAGTTCGAGCGTCGACAACTGCAGCAGCCGGATGGACTGCTGTAGTTGCGGCGTCAGCGCAAGATGCTGCGATAGGCGGAGTTGGAGGCTGGCTTTCATGGCAAGTTGAGATTCATTGTAGAGAGTTTGCCACGACCGCGATACCTTGCGACACCCGCAATTACGCATGCGCGAGTTTTCCGGCAAGGCGAGGCGCCAGCCGATGCCGTGCGGAAATGGACGTGCGGGGAGACGAGAGGCGGCGAATGTGCGGATGCCGCAAAAAGGACCGGCCGTGCGTATTCGCGCGGCCGGCGACCCTTGATGTGCTTACATGCGGAAGTGTTCGCCGAGATAGACGCGCCGCACGCTTTCGTTCTCGATGATCTCGCTGGGCGCGCCGGCCGCGAGCACGCTGCCGTCGCTGATGATGTACGCGTGATCGCAGATGCCGAGCGTCTCGCGCACGTTGTGGTCGGTAATCAGGACGCCGATATTGCGCTGCTTCAGGAACTTGACGATCTTCTGGATTTCCAGCACCGCGATCGGATCGACGCCCGCGAACGGTTCGTCGAGCAGAATGAAGCTCGGGTTGGTGGCGAGCGCGCGGGCGATTTCCACGCGGCGGCGCTCGCCGCCCGACAGCGACAGCGCCGGATTGTCACGCAGATGCGCGATCTGCAGCTCGTCGAGCAGCGCTTCGGTGCGCGACCTGATGGCGTCCTTGCTGAGCCGCTTGCCGTTTTCTTCGTGCTGCAATTCGAGCACCGCGCGAATGTTTTCCTCGACGCTGAGCTTGCGGAACACCGAGGCTTCCTGCGGCAGATACGACAGGCCGAGCGAGGCGCGCTTGTGGATCGGCAGCAGGCTGATCGATTTGCCGTCCAGATCGATTTCGCCGGCGTCGAGCGGCACGAGACCCACGATCATGTAGAACGACGTGGTCTTGCCGGCGCCGTTCGGGCCGAGCAGGCCGACCACTTCGCCGCTTTTCACGTCGAGCGAGACGTCCTTGACGACCGTGCGCGAGCCATAGCGCTTCTTCAGATTGCGCACGACCAGCGAACTGCTGGTGCCGGCCGGCTTGCGATTGGGCAGGGGCGCGATGTTGCCGCTGATGGTGCTCACTGGTTCGGCGCTCCCTGGATCGAGGTGGACGGCGCGAGCGTGGCCGAGGCGCCGGTCAGCGGCGCGGCGCCGCCGTTGCGCGGCGCGAGCATCGCGCGCACGCGGCCAGTCGGGTTGCCCGGGCTCGCGACGTCCTTGCCGGCCTTCGCGGTGTAGAAGTCGTTCTGGCCGTCATAGGTGATGACGCTGCCATGCACCTGGTCGAGCAGCGTCGTCATGCTTTGCAGGCGGCGCACCGTCGCGTTGGTGGTGAGCGTGGTCAGATCCTGCTTGCCGTCGTAGTCGATCCGCACGGCCGTGCCTTCGATGTATTCGTCGAGCCCTTCGCGCTTCTGGCGGAAGTACGACAGATTGCTGCCGCTCGAGGTGCCGGTGGCGTACTGGTAGCCCTGCGGGTCTTGCGACACTTCGACACGATCGGCCTTGATGAGGATCGTCCCCTTGGTGGCGACCACGTGGCCCGTGAAGATGCTGACCTGCCGCAGGTCGTCGTAAGTCATGTTGTCCGCTTCGATGTTCAGCGGCTTGTCCTTGTCGGCGCGGTCCGCGTGCGCGAGCGGCGCGAAGCCGGCGAGCGGCAGCGCGACGGCGAGCGCGGCGAGCCCGGCGCGGCACGCCGACAGCGCGCGCGCGAGGCCGGTATCAAAACGGGGGAACGATTCGTTCATGCAGTCATGCCTGGAATGAATGGCCCGGGTTAGTGGGACGAGCCGCCGCCGGCGTCGGTTGCGGCGATTGCGCCTCTTACATTGCCGAACAGCTGCATAACCCGGGTGACATTGTTGTATTTCATGCCGCTGGCAGTCATTACCGACATGCCGCGCTGAAGTTTAACTGGCTTTTCGGTCTCGATCACATCGTCGTTGACGAGCACCCTGAAATGCTCGGAATCGGCCTGCATCTGCGGATCGCCGTTGCCGGGCGCGCGCAGGATGCGGGCATTCTGGTACAGATTGACGATCGAGGCGTCCGCGTTGACCGTGCCGGTGTCGCCGGTCGCGGTGACGATCGGCTTGCCGGGCTGGAACGCGCGCATGGCCGGCTTGACGAGGTCGCTCATTTCGTCGTCCTCGTAATGGATCAGCGATTGCGCGGTCAGCCGGTATTGCGTCGCGCCCGACTGGTCGAGTTCGGAAACCGAGAAGTTGTCCGCGAAATAGTCGGGCGTGTGTTCCTTGGGGCGTACCTCGTTGTCGCTCTTGCGCGGCAGGGTGGCTTGCAGCAGCCACCAGGTGATGCCGGCGAGCGCCGCCATCGCGACGAGCGGAATCAGCGAAGTCAGGCGAAACTGGTTCATCCGACGAGGCCCCGCTGCTCGCCGCTGCAGGCCGCCGCAAGCAGTGCTTCGTATTTGTGCTGCGCGCGCAGCAGCGTGTCGCACACTTCGCGCGCCGCGCCGTGGCCGCCGCGCGCCTCGCTGACCCAGTGCGCCCGCGCGATCACCTCGGGATGCGAATTGGCCGGCGCGGCCGCGAAGCCGACGCGCAGCATTACCGCGAGATCGACCCAGTCGTCGCCCATGTAGCCGCAGTCTTCGGCGGCGAGGCCGGTTTGCTGCAGCAGGTCGGCGAAGGCCGCCGGCTTGTCCTGCACGCCCTGATAGACGTGCGTGATGTTCATTTCCTTCACCCGCGCCGCCACGATGCCGGACTTGCGCCCGGTGATGATGGCGGTTTCGATGCCGGCCTCGCGCAGCAGCTTCATGCCGTGGCCGTCCATCGAGTTGAAGCCCTTCATCGTGTCGCCTTCCGCCGTGAACAGCAGGCCGCCGTCGGTCAGCACGCCGTCGACGTCGAAAATCATCAGCTTCACGCGGCTGGCGCGTTCAGTCGCGGTAAGGGGAGCCACGGCCATCAGATCACCTTCTTGGAGAACAGGTCGTGCATGTTGAGCGCGCCGATCAGCTTGCCCGCTTCGTCGACGACCAGCATCTGATTGATGCGATAACGCTCCATCAGTTCCACGGCTTCGACCGCGAGGTGATCGGGGCCGATCGTGCGCGGGCTGGCCGTCATGACCGAGGCGATCGGCAACTGGCGGAAATCGCCGTCGCGTTCGAGCACGCGGCGCAGGTCGCCGTCGGTGAAGATGCCGGTCACGCGGCCGTTATGGTCGACCACCGAGGTCATGCCCATGCGCTTCGCGGTCAGCTGGAAGAGCGCGTCGCTGACGGTCGACTCGGGCGTGACCCGCGGCAACTGCTCGCCGGTGCGCATCACGTCGCGTACATAAGTGAGCAGGCGCCGGCCGAGCGCGCCGCCCGGATGCGAGCGCGCGAAATCGTCGCGGCCGAAGCCGCGCGCGTCGAGCACCGCGACCGCGAGCGCGTCGCCGAGCGCGAGCGCGGCGGTGGTGCTGGCGGTGGGCGCGAGATTCATCGGACAGGCTTCTTTGGCGACGGCGGAATTCAGGTGCACGTCGGCCAGTTGCGCGAGGCTCGACGCCGGGCGGCCCGTCATCGCGATCAGCTTCGCGCCGATCCGCTTGATGAGCGGCAGGATCGCCACGAGTTCTTCGGTTTCGCCGGAATTGGATAGCGCGAGGAAGACGTCGTCGGCGGTGACCATGCCGAGGTCGCCATGGCTGGCTTCCGCGGGATGCACGAAGAACGCCGGCGTGCCGGTGCTCGCCAGCGTGGCCGCGAGCTTGCGGGCCACGTGGCCGGACTTGCCGATGCCGGAAACGACCACGCGTCCGCCGCAACCCAGGATGAGATCGACCGCGCCGACGAAGCTGCCGTCGAGCTGATCGCGAAGCGCGCGTACGGCGTCCGCTTCGATGTCGAGCACGTCGCGAGCCAGCGCGAGTGCCCTGTCGCCATTGATTTTCGCTATCATTCGCGGAGTATAGCAAAGGCGCCTGTTCGCCGCGCCGGGCCTGCTGTGCCAAGCCGCCGGCTGCACGAGCTTTTCGCCAGCCCCTTTAGCAGCCCTTTAGCGTTTTTTTCCGGCCCCCCGACCCTGCCGCGCGGTGTCCTGCGCGCGCGGGTTCCGTTGACGAACGAGGACGCCTCACCCATGCGTTTTTGCCGATGATTTCCCCGCTCGAAATGACGTTGTTCCTGCTGCTGGCATCGGTGGCGGGCGTGGTGATCTTTCGCTTCCTGAATCTGCCGCCGATGCTCGGCTACCTGACGGTCGGCATCGTCGTCGGGCCGCATGCGTTCGGGCTGATTCCCGATTCGGCGGGCGCGCAGAACCTCGCCGAATTCGGCGTCGTGTTCCTGATGTTCTCGATCGGACTCGAATTTTCGCTCTCCAAGCTGCGCTCGATGCGCCGGCTCGTGTTCGGCCTCGGCTTGCTGCAGGTGATCGGCACGGTCGCGGTGGCGGTGTCGCTCGGCTTCGTGCTCGAGCGCTGGGTGCATATCACGTGGCAGGCGAGCGTGGCGCTGGGCGGCGCGCTCGCGATGTCGTCGACGGCGATCGTCAGCAAGATGCTCGCCGAGCGGCTCGAAATCGAAACCGAGCACGGCCGCAATATCTTCGGCGTGCTGCTGTTTCAGGATCTGGCGGTGGTGCCGCTGCTCATCATCATTTCCGCGCTCGGCGGGCGCTCGGAGAATCTGGTCAGCGCGCTCGGCATCGCGGCGATCAAGATCGTCGTGGCCTTGGCGCTGCTGCTGATCGTCGGCCAGAGCTTCATGACGCGCTGGTTCAACGTGGTTGCGCGGCGCCGCTCGCAGGAACTGTTCATCCTCAACCTGCTGCTCGTCACGCTCGGCGCCGCGTTCATCACCGACAAGTTCGGCCTGTCGCTCGCGCTCGGCGCGTTCATCGCCGGCATGCTGATCGCCGAGACGCCGTACCGGCATCAGGTGGAAGAAGACATCAAGCCGTTTCGCGACGTGCTGCTCGGGCTCTTCTTCGTGACGACCGGCATGCTGCTCAATCCGCGCGTGATCTGGGAGCATCCGCTCATCGTGCTGGGCTTTTTCGTCGGGCCGATTTTGCTGAAGGCCGTGATGATCACCGGCCTCGCGCGGCTCTTCGGCGCGACGCCGGGCGTGGCGATGCGCACCGGCATCGGCCTCGCGCAGGCCGGCGAGTTCGGCTTCGTGCTGCTGAACCTGATTCTCGACCGCCATCTCGTCGACGCGACGCTGTTGCAGGCGATTCTCGCGGCGATGCTGCTGTCGATGCTCGCCGCGCCGTTCATGATCCAGAACACCGACCGCATCGTGCTGCGGCTGTCGTCGACCGAATGGATGATGCAGTCGCTGCAGATGACGCGCATCGCGACGCAAAGCCTCAAGCAGAGCGGCCACGTGATCATTTGCGGCTACGGCCGCGCCGGGCAGAACCTCGCGCGCATGCTCGAACACGAAGGGCTCTCGTACGTCGCGCTCGACCTCGACCCGGACCGTGTCGCGGCGGCCGCGGCGGCCGGCGAATCGGTCGTGTTCGGCGATGCGGGGCGGCGCGAATCGCTGCTGGCGGCGGGCCTGCACCGCGCGGCTGCGATCGCGATCACCTATGCGAATACGCCCTCGGCATTGCGCGTGCTGCACAACATCCACGAGATGGAGCCGACGCTGCCGGTCATCGTGCGCACCGTCGACGATTCCGATCTGGAAAAGCTGCTGGCCGCCGGCGCGACCGAAGTGATTCCGGAGATCGTCGAGGGCAGCCTGATGCTCGCCTCGCACACGCTCGTCGTGATGGGCGTGCCGATGCGGCGCGTGGTGCGGCGCGTCGAGGAGATGCGCGACGAGCGCTATTCGCTCTTGCGCGGCTACTTCCACGGCGCCGACGACATCGAGGACGACGACGGCCACGAACAGGTGCGGCTACAATCGGTTCCGGTCGACGCCAGCGCCGACGCGGTGGGCCGCACGCTCGCGGAGCTGGGCCTGTTCGAACTCGGCGTCGAAGTGACCGCGATCCGCCGGCATGGCATCCGCGGTGTCGAACCGGACCCGTCGACGAAACTGCGCGCGAGCGACATCGTGGTGCTGCGCGGTCTGCCCGAACAACTGGCGCAAGCCGAGGAACGGCTCTCGAAGAAGCATCGCCGCGCGGGCGCCGCCGCGGCCTGACGCCGGCCGCCGAAGTGAGTCCTTTACGAATCCTTTAGCCAGCTTTTCACCGGGCCTTTCCAGGTCCATCCGGAGTCATCATGTCCAACGCGCTCGCGAGCGCGCCGCTCGATGCGGCCGACTACATCAGAAGTCACATTCGCACGGTGCCCGACTGGCCGCAGCCCGGCGTGCAGTTTCGCGACATCACGCCGCTGTTGCGCGAGCCGAAGTCGCTGCGCGTGCTGATCGACCTGTTCGTGCAGCGCTATATCGACGCGAAGCTCGACTACATCGCCGGGCTCGATGCGCGCGGCTTCATCATCGGGCCGATCGTCGCGCATGAGCTGAGCCTCGGCTTCATCCCGATCCGCAAGGCGGGCAAGCTGCCGTACAAGAGGATCTCGCAATCGTACGAACTGGAGTACGGCACCGCGACCGTCGAGATTCACGAGGATGCGTGCGAACCCGGCGACCGCGTCGTGATCATCGACGATCTGATCGCGACCGGCGGCACGATGATGGCCGGCAAGCAGTTGCTCGAACGGCTCGGCGCGGTCGTCGTGGAAGGCGCGGCGATCGTCGATCTGCCCGAGCTGGGCGGTTCGACGCTGTTGAGCGAGGGCGGCCTTGCGCTGTATACGGTGACGAGTTTCGACGGACATTGAGCGTGCGGTGCCGCGCGTGCCGCACCCGGCACGCAACCGCCCGGCACTCATCCGGCATTCATCAGATACTCACCCGCCGCCCCACGAGAAGGCCATGACGATGCCCAACTTCCTGCTGTTTCTCGCCACCTCGATCGCGATTACCGTGGCGCCCGGTCCGGACAATCTGCAGGTGCTCGCGCGCGGCATCTCGCAGGGCCGCGCGGCCGGCTTCGTCGCCGCGCTCGGCTTTGCCGCCGGCATCACGTTTCATACGACGCTCGCGGCGCTCGGCGTCGCCGCGCTGCTGCGTTCGTTGCCGCTCGCGTTCGAGGCGATCAAGCTCGCGGGCGCCGCATATCTGGTCTGGATCGGCATCAAGGCGCTGCGCAGCGAGGGGCTCGCGACCGCGCATCAGCGCGCGCCGCAGCCGCTTGGCGCGGTGTTCCGCCAGAGCGTGCTCGGCAATCTGATGAACCCGAAGGTCACGCTGTTCTTCGTCGTGTTCCTGCCGCAGTTCGTGCAGCCGCATGGCGCGCAAAGCGTGACGGTGCAGATGCTCGAACTCGGCGTGCTCTTCATGTTGCAGACGGTCGTGGTGTTTTCGCTGTTCGGCGTCTGCGCGGGCCTCATCGGCGGCTGGCTCAGACGGCGGCCGCGCGTGGGCGTGTGGCTCGATCGCCTGGCCGGCGCGACGTTCATTGCGATCGGGATTCGCGTCGCGTTGCGTGATTGAGACGTGTCGACCGACACGCTTGCATTTGCTTTGCTTAGGTTCGCCGTCGTGCGGACAGTCTGGAGTTTTCGATGACTTTGCCTTGCATCACCGCCGCGCGCCGCTTCGACGCCAGCGCTCACCGGCCGTTCAGAATCGGCGCCGAACAGGTCGGCTGGATTCGCGAACACGACGTGCCGTTGCTCGCGCGCTGGCCCGACGTGTTCGAAATCGCTAGCGATGCCGTGACGCTTGCCGCCGCATTCGACACCGTCGATCTACGCAGCGCGGCGCTCGCTTCGGTGATCGGCGCGCTCGCCGCCGATGGCCGCATTCCCGGCTGGCGCAACGAGACCTACGCGATCCGCAACGCGTTCGACGCGCCGCCGCTCGCCTATATCGAGCGCGCCGCGTCGCGCTTCTTCGGCACGATGACCTACGCGGTGCATCTGAACGGCATCGTAGAATACGCGGATGGCGCGCCGCAATTATGGATCGCGCGCCGCAGCGAGACCAAGGCGACCGACCCCGGCATGCTCGACAATGTCGTCGCGGGCGGGATCGGCTGGGGCTTCGGCATCGGCGAGACGATCGTCAAGGAATGCTGGGAAGAAGCCGGCATCCCGGCGGAGATCGCCTCGCGCGCGGTCGCGGGCCGCACCGCGCATGTGCTGCAATCGCTGCCGGAAGGCACGCAGGCCGAGCAGATTTTCATCTACGACCTTGCGCTGCCTGCCGACTTCGCGCCGCGCAACCAGGACGGCGAAGTGGGCGAACACCGGCTTGCGCGTATCGACGAAGTCGCGCGCTGGGTCGAGGAAAGCGCGCTGACGGTGGATGCGAGCCTCGCCACGCTCGACTGTCTGCTGCGCCGCCGCTGGATCGACGAGGACGCGTGCGCGGGCATCGACGCGCTGTTCGCGCCGCCGAAGCAGGGCTAGGTTAGGCGCCTGGATTCTTAAGCGCCAGGATTCGGCTCGCCCCGCACAGCCCGTACGCACTGAACGCACTGAAACAAACCACGCATTGAAGAAGGGAGTCACCGAGGTCATGTCGACCGATCACAGCTTTATCCTCAAACTGTCGTGCGCCGACCGGCCCGGCATCGTTCACGCCGTGTCGGGCTTTCTGTTCGAGCGTGGCAGCAATATTCTCGACTCCGCGCAGTTCGGCGACAGCGGCACCGGCGAATTCTTCATGCGCGTGCATTTTCAGCAGGTGGGCGGCGATCCGGGGCTCGACGCGTTGCGTGCCTCGTTCGCGACGCTCGCCGAACAGTTCGGCATGCGCTGGGAGTTGCACGATGCGAGCGTGAAGCCGCGCGTCGTGATTATGGTGTCGAAAATCGGCCACTGCCTGAACGATCTGCTGTTCCGCTACCGCACCGGTCAGATCAACATCGACATTCCGGCGATCATCTCGAACCACAAGGAGTTCTACCAGCTCGCCGCGAGCTACGACATTCCGTTCCATCACTTCCCGCTGCTCGGCGGCACGCCGGACGCGAAGGCCGCGCAGGAAGCGCGCGTGCTCGACGTCATCAACGAGCATCGGGCCGACCTCGTGGTGCTCGCGCGCTACATGCAGATTCTGTCGCCGACGCTGTGCGAAGCGCTGGCCGGCCGCGCGATCAACATTCACCACTCGTTCCTGCCGAGCTTCAAGGGTGCGAAGCCGTATTACCAGGCGTTCGATCGCGGCGTGAAGCTGATCGGCGCGACCGCTCACTACGTGACGACCGATCTCGACGAAGGCCCGATCATCGAGCAGGAAGTCGAGCGCGTCGATCACAGCATGACGCCGGAGCAACTGACGGCGATCGGCCGCGACGTCGAATGCGTGACGCTCGCGCGTGCGGTGAAGTGGCACGTCGAGCATCGCGTCGTGCTGAACGGCAGCAAGACGGTGGTGTTCCGCTAACCGTTGCCGAATAGGCATTGCGCCGGTCGAGGCCGGCGCAATGGCGGTTTTCCTGGCGTGATGTCCCTCGCGCTCTCCTATGAGCGCACGGCCGTTCCACTCGCGCCGTTCGTTCCATGGGCTCCGTCCGGGTTGCGCGCGAGAAGATTCGCGTTATGCGCGGAACGGCGGCGCGCGTTCAGCTTCTTCAGCCAGATCAGCAGGCCCGTGATGCTCAGCACGGCTACTGCGATACCGGTCGCACTGATCAGAATCCGTCCGCCCAGGCCCAGAATGCGCCCCGAGTGCAGCGGGAATTGCACCTGCATGAAGATGTCGCCCGCGGTGCCCTTGCCGGGAATCTGCGCGGCGAGCTGTTTGCCGGTGACGGCGTCCCAGTACATCCACGGGTTGCCGAGGCCGATGTCGCCGTGATCGTTGCCGGGCGCATAGAAGCCGACGCCGTACGCATGCAGGCCTCCGGCGTAGTAGAGGCCGCCCGGCGGTACGGTCAGATGCCTGTCCTTGCCGGCCTGTCGCGCGATGTCGACGATGCGCTCGCGGCTCAATACCCGATCGCCCGGCTGCGGCGCGCGCAGGATTTCCGGGTTGTTGATCGGATCGGGCGTCAGCGTCGAGAGGCGCGAGACGATCGGGCGCACCACCTGCGACGACAGGTTCATCGAGATCGACGTCAGCGCGACGATCATCAGCACGCCCCAGATCCATACGCCGCCGGAGCGGTGCAGATCGAACGTGAGCGCGTAGCCGCCGCGCTTCAGGCGGAACGCGAACGACTTGCGCCAGGCCTTGAAGCTTGGAAACGACAGGCATAGCGCGATCGCGCTATCGAACAGCCAGACGATGCCGACGATCCCCATCAGCCACGTGCCGACGTCGAAGCCGCCCATGAACGGCAACTGCAGCGTGTAATGCAGCTTGTAGATGAATGGAATCAGGTTGAGCCGCGCGAGCGACACGGCGCCCCATTCGCGGCGTCCCTGGATTTCGCCGGTGACGGGATCGACGGCGATCTGGTTGAAGTCGAGCGGGTAGGGCTTCCTGGTGGCCGGATCGGTGCGCGGCAGCACCATCATCTGCAATGCCTGGCCGGGCTCGACTTCTAGCGGCAGATAGGTCACCTGAAGACGCGGGTCGGCCGCCTCGACGCGGTTCGCGAGTTCGAGGCTCGACAGCGCCGGGCCGGCCGTACGGGCCTGGTAGAACGATGGGTTTAGCGCCGCATCGAGTTCGTGGTCCCAGGCGATGATCGCCCCGGTCAGACCGGCGACGAACAGAAACAACGCGGTGGCGACGCCGAACCAGCGGTGCAGACGGACGAGCTGGCCTCTCATGCGCGAACCGGCCGGGCGAAGCGGAAACCCGGGGCCGAGCCAGGGCGGAAATTCAGGCGAAATATCACGATGCGAATCGTCTTGTAAATGGGAATTATTCTCATATTATGGGCTTGTACGATCCGCTGCAAGTTTTCTGTCAGGGAAAACGCTGTCGTGTGTGGCAAGTCGTGTGTCGCAGTGCAAGGCGAAAAAAAAGCGGCACCGTAGTGCCGCTTTGCTTTGCCAGCGTGACTCAGTGTGAGCTTGAGCCGTCCGTTCTCGAATGTCCTACCCGGCGCGAGCGCCGGCTTCGATCAACCGGTTCGGCCGCGAGGCCCGCCCGCCTTATCCGCTCCTTCCGTCTTTTCTGCCCCTTCCACCGCTTACGCTCACACGAGCCGCAGATAAATCAGCTCGCGCTTGATATACGCATAGAAAATCGGCGCCGCGATCACGCCGGCAATGCCGAACGCCGCTTCCATGACGAGCATCGCGATCAGCAGTTCCCAGGCGCGCGCCTCGATCTGTCCGCCGACGATCCGCGCGTTCAGGAAGTATTCGAGCTTGTGAATGAGGATCAGGAACACGAGCGACATGACCGCCGCCGGGAAGCTGACCGACAGCGCGACCGCGACGATGATCGTGTTCGAGATCAGATTGCCGATCACCGGCAGCAGCCCGACGATGAACGTCACCAGCACCAGCGTTTTCGACAGCGGCAACTGATCGTGAAAGAGCGGCAGGATCACGAGCAGGAAGATCGCGGTGAATACCGCGTTGAGCGCGGAAATCTTCACCTGCGCGAACACGATGCGGCGGAAAGCGTCGGCGAAACGCGTCACGCGCGTGACGAACGCGGTGGACAGCGGCAGCCGCTGGATATGCTTCTGCGCGCCGACCGCGATGATCGCGCCGATGATCATGCCGAGCAGCACATGCGTAAACCCGCGCGCCGCGGTCGTGCCGCCTTGCTGCAGCATGTTCGCGTGCGTGTGCATCAGTTCCGCGGCGCGCGTCTTCATCTGCTCGGTGTCGACCGGCAGATAGTTGGCGATGAACTGCGGAATCCGGCCGCGCGCCTGGTCGATCAGCTGCATGGCCTGATCGAGCAGATTCTGCACGCTCGGCACGTCGTTCTCGAAGTGCTCGATGATGCCGAGCGTGAGCCCCGTCAACGCGCCGACGATCACCGCGGAGAGGATCACCACCGCGAGCCAGCGCGCCCGCTTGCCCGACATGTGGCGCTCGATGCGCGGCGCGATCGTATGCACGAGCTGGAACACGAGCAGCCCGGCGAGCAGCGAGCCGAGCAGTTTCAGTTCGATCACCGCCCACATGGCGAACAGCATCACCACGTAGCTGCCGATTTCGACCGCCGACAGCTTCGGCAGGCTCATGTCGCTGGTCAGCCTGACCGGGCGTGGCCGCAGGTCTTGCACCCGTCCTTCGTCGCGCGCCTGATTCCGCTTGGTCATGGCTTGTTCCGTCTCCAACCCGTGAGGTGCTGCGTTACTTTGCGCTGGCGGTGCGCTTCAGAAGCGGCGCCAGATACTTGCCGGTAAAACTTGCCTTCGACTTCGCGACCTGCTCGGGCGTGCCTTGGGCGATGATCTGCCCGCCGCCCGCGCCGCCTTCGGGACCGAGATCGATGACCCAGTCCGCAGTTTTGATTACATCGAGATTATGTTCGATGATCACGACGGTATTACCCTGGTCGCGCAACCGGTGGATTACTTCCAGCAGCAGCGCGATGTCGTGAAAATGCAGGCCGGTGGTCGGTTCGTCAAGGATGTATAGCGTGCGACCGGTGTCGCGCTTGCTCAGTTCCAGCGAGAGTTTCACGCGCTGCGCCTCGCCGCCCGACAGCGTGGTGGCCGACTGGCCGAGGCGGATATAGCCGAGACCCACGTCCAGCAAGGTTTTCAGCTTGCGCGCGACGACCGGCACGGCCTTGAAGAACTCGTACGCGTGTTCGACCGTCATGTCGAGCACTTCGCTGATGTTGCAGCCCTTGTACTGGATGTCGAGCGTTTCGCGGTTGTAGCGCTTGCCGTGGCAGACGTCGCAAGGCACGTAGACGTCGGGCAGGAAGTGCATCTCGACCTTCAGCACGCCGTCGCCCTGGCACGATTCGCAGCGTCCGCCCTTCACGTTGAACGAGAAGCGGCCCGGATCGTAGCCGCGTTCCTTGGCGGCCGGCACGCCCGCGAACAGCTCGCGGATCGGCGTGAACAGGCCCGTGTAGGTGGCCGGATTCGAGCGCGGCGTGCGGCCGATCGGCGACTGGTCGACGTTGATGACCTTGTCGAAATGCTCGAGGCCCTCGATCGACTCGTACGGCGCGGGCTCGGTGGACGAGCCGTACAGGTGATGCGAGACCGCGTGATAGAGCGTGTCGTTGATGAGCGTCGACTTGCCCGAGCCGGACACGCCGGTCACGCAGGTCAGGAGACCCACCGGCAGATCGAGCGTCACGTTGTGCAGATTGTTGCCGTGCGCCTCGACGATGCGCAGGTGCCGCTCGTCGGGCTCCTTGCGCTCGTCGGGGAATTCGATCGTGCGCGCGCCCGACATGTACTGCCCGGTCATCGACGCCGCGTTTCGCTGCACCTCTTCGGGCGTGCCCTCGGCGATCACCATGCCGCCGTGCTCGCCCGCGCCCGGGCCCATGTCGACCACGTAGTCGGCCATGCGGATCATGTCCTCGTCGTGCTCGACGACGATCACCGAGTTGCCGAGATCGCGCAGATGCTTGAGCGTCGAGATGAGCCGGTCGTTGTCGCGCTGATGCAGGCCGATCGACGGCTCGTCGAGCACGTACATGACGCCGGTCAGGCCCGAGCCGATCTGCGAGGCGAGCCGGATGCGCTGCGCCTCGCCGCCCGAGAGCGTTTCCGCGCTGCGTTCGAGCGACAGGTAATCGAGCCCGACGTTATTGAGGAACATCAGCCGCGCGACGATTTCCTTGACCACCTTGTCGGCGATCTCGCGTTTCGAGCCTTCGAGGCGCAGCGTCTGGAAGTAGCCGAGCGCGTCGCGCAGCGGCCAGCCGCTGATCTCGAAGATGCCGCGCGCGTCCTCATCCGTGCCGATGCGCACGAAGCGCGCCTCGCGGCGCAGCCGCGTGCCCGCACAAGCCGGGCAGGGCTGGTTGTTTTGATACTTGGCGAGTTCCTCGCGCACGGCGGCCGAATCGGTTTCGCGGTAGCGCCGCTCCAGATTCGGGATGATCCCCTCGAACACGTGTTCGCGCACGGAAGTGCGGCCGCGCTCGTTGATGTAGGAGAACGGAATCTCCTGCTTGCCCGAACCGTACAGCAGGATCTTGCGGACCTTCTCCGGCAGGTCTTCGAACGCGGTGTCGATGTCGAAGTCGTAGAACGCCGCGAGGCTCTGCAGCATCTGGAAGTAGAACTGGTTGCGCCGGTCCCAGCCCTTCACGGCACCCGCCGCGAGCGACAGCGACGGATGTGCGACCACCCGCTTCGGATCGAAGAAGGTGATCTGGCCGAGGCCGTCGCATTCGGGGCACGCGCCCATCGGGTTGTTGAACGAGAACAGGCGCGGTTCGAGTTCCGGCAGCGAATACGAGCAGACCGGGCAGGCGAACTTCGAGCTGAACAGGTGCTCCTTGTCCGTATCCATTTCGAGCGCGACGGCGCGGCCGTCGGCGAGACGCAGCGCCGTTTCGAACGATTCGGCGAGGCGCTGCTTCATGTCGGGGCGCACGCGCAGACGGTCGATCACGACGTCGATCGTGTGCTTGTCGTTTTTCTTCAGCTTCGGCAGCGAGTCGACTTCGTAGATTTTCGCGGTGCCTTCGTTGGCCGTGCCGCCGCCCGAGCGCACGCGAAAGCGCACGAAGCCTTGCGCCTGCATGTCCTCGAACAGATCGGTGTGCTCGCCCTTGCGATCGCTGACGACGGGCGCGAGGATCATCAGGCGCGTTTCCTCGGGCAGCGCGAGCGCCGCGTCGACCATCTGCGAGACGCTTTGCGCTTCGAGCGGAATTTCGTGGTCGGGGCAGTAGGGCGTGCCGACGCGCGCGAACAGCAGACGCAGATAGTCGTGGATTTCGGTGACGGTGCCGACCGTCGAGCGCGGATTGTGCGAGGTCGCTTTCTGCTCGATCGAAATGGCCGGCGACAGGCCTTCGATCAGATCGACGTCGGGCTTTTCCATCAGTTGCAGGAACTGGCGCGCGTAGGCCGAGAGGCTTTCGACGTAGCGCCGCTGTCCTTCCGCATAGAGCGTGTCGAACGCCAGCGACGATTTGCCGGAGCCCGACAGCCCCGTGATGACGACGAGCTTGTGACGCGGTAGGTCGAGATTGACGTTCTTCAGGTTGTGGGTGCGAGCCCCACGAATACGGATTTGTTCCACGGATTTATTCCATGAACTGCGGAAAGAGGAGGAGGCCAAACCTGCTACTATAACGACTTTTCCAGACCGCCGTTACGGCTTCCTGACAGCGGGAACAGGGCGCGAGGGCAGGCTCGAGGTGCGCTGCAGGGCGACGGTTCGGCTCCGTGGGCTCGCCGCGCGGTGTGCCGTCCGGCTCATTCAAACAACGCTTCCGATGTCCAATCCGTCCGCCATCTCCACACGCATGAGCGCGCCCGAATTGCGCGCGACCATGTCGCTTGCCGCCATCTTCGCGTTGCGCATGCTCGGTCTCTTCATGATCATGCCGGTGTTCTCGGTTTACGCGAAGACCATCCCCGGCGGCGACAACGTGCTGCTCGTCGGCATCGCGCTCGGCGCCTATGGCGTCACGCAGTCGATGCTCTACATCTTCTACGGCTGGATTTCCGACCGGGTGGGCCGCAAGCCCGTCATCGCGACCGGCCTGCTGATCTTCGCGATCGGCAGCTTCGTCGCGGCGGGCGCGCACGACATGACGTGGATCATCGTCGGGCGGGTGATCCAGGGCATGGGCGCGGTGTCCTCGGCGGTGCTCGCGTTCATCGCCGACCTTACTTCCGAGGAGCATCGCACCAAGGCGATGGCGATGGTCGGGGGCAGCATCGGCATGTCGTTCGCGGTGGCGATCGTCGGCGCGCCGATCGTGTTCCACTGGCTTGGCATGAGCGGGCTCTTTACGCTGGTCGGCATTTTCGCGATTCTCGCGATCGGCGTGGTGCTGTGGATCGTGCCCGATGCGCCGAAGCCCGTGCACGTGCGCGCGCCGTTCGCCGAGGTGCTGCACAACGTCGAGCTGCTGCGCCTGAACTTCGGCGTGCTCGCGCTGCACGCGACGCAAACCGCGCTGTTCCTCGTCGTGCCGCGCATTCTCGAAGCGGGCGGCCTGCCGGTTGCTTCACACTGGAAAGTTTATTTGCCCGTAATGGGCCTGTCGTTCGTGATGATGGTGCCGGCGATCATCGCCGCGGAACGGCGCGGCAAGATGAAGATCGTGCTGCTTTCGGCGATCGGTCTTATCCTGATCGGCCAGTTGTTATTGGGCGTCGCACCGCATACGATTCTCAGTGTGGCGGCGATCCTCTTCGTTTACTTTCTGGGCTTCAACATTCTCGAAGCCTCGCAGCCGTCGCTGGTATCGAAACTCGCGCCCGGCACCCGCAAGGGCGCGGCGGTCGGCGTGTACAACACCACGCAGTCGATCGGGCTGGCGCTGGGCGGCGTGGTCGGCGGCTGGCTGCTGAAGGCGAACGGCGCGAGCGCGGTGTTCTTCGCCTGTTCGGGGCTCGTGTTCTGCTGGCTTATAATCGCCGCACAGATGAAACAGCCGCCGCGCAAGGCATAGCAGAGCGTATTCGGGGCATGTCCCCGGGGCACGTCCCACGCATCCAGAACTCACCCGGCGGCGGGCAGAGGCGCGTTTCCGGTCTCGGGCCTGCCGGCCATGAGACGCGAACCGCGTAGTGCCGCGCCGCCTGCAAATGGAATCAACAGGAGAAACTCATGGCATCCGTGAACAAGGTCATTCTCGTCGGCAATCTCGGAGCCGATCCGGAAGTCCGTTATCTTCCGAGCGGCGACGCAGTGGCGAACATCCGCCTTGCAACGACGGACCGCTACAAGGACAAAGCGTCCGGCGAAATGAAGGAAGCGACCGAATGGCACCGCGTGGCGTTCTTCGGCCGCCTCGCGGAAATCGTGTCGGAATATCTGAAGAAGGGCTCGTCGGTCTACCTCGAAGGGCGTATCCGCACGCGCAAGTGGCAGGCGCAGGACGGCACCGATCGCTACTCGACCGAAATCGTCGCTGAACAGATGCAGATGCTGGGCGGCCGCGGCGGCGCGTCGATGGGCGGTGGCGACGAAGGCGGCTACAGCCGTGGCGAGCCGATGGAACGTGGTGGCGGCGGCGGTGGCCGGGCGATGTCCGGTGGCGGTTCGCGTGGCGGCAGCGGCGGCGGTGGTGGCGCGAGCCGTCCGAGCGCGCCGGCTGGCGGCGGGTTCGATGAGATGGATGACGATATTCCCTTCTAAAACCTACTTCGCGTAATTTGTGTTGATTGAAGCCCGTGTGCCTTGAGCACACGGGCTTTTTCTTTACCCACGTGCCAAATTGTGACTGGATGGCGTTTTTACTCAACGACTACGTGAAAGAACGGCCCGCGCATATTCGCGTCACCCGTACTGGCTTGTGTTCGAAGAGATGAGCCGTCTATGTAAATCGCATACGGCTACACTTCTTCGCCCATTGAAAATCGCGTCATATCAAGGGCAGATAGCGTGGTGCTCTTCGAACCGTTAGAAGACTGGAACAACGGCATCGACGTGAATACCAAGGGTGTGCCTCACAGTATTGGCGCCTTCCTCTCCCGCTTTTGTCGAGCACGTTATTTCCCAAAATAATTCGATCAGTCGATCTGGAAAATAATAAAAAATAAAACCCAGAACTCCGCCAATTTCGGACACGGCTGATTCAATTTCAGTGCTGCTGCTGATAAAAAGAATTCCGAATGCGGTGCCGTTCAATCAGGCATCACCATCACAAGATTTTTTCGCGATACAGATCAGGGTTGCACGCAGAGTTGCATTAGAGCGCCGTCCGTTTGACAGCGCAATCCCCGGGTTCATGGGCACGTAGCCATCGCCGGCACGATTGCCAGAAGCGCTTGCACAGGCTAATCCCTGTGACCACATCCGTTCGATGATCGACGCTCGTTACGTCGGCCGCATTCGCAACGAAGATGGCAAGCGCATTCCAATAAAGCTCGCTCAATTAAAAAATGCAGTTATCTGTTTGCCATCTTGACAAAAGGCGAATGTCATTTCTCCTGCAATGAATATATCCCGTAATCGAACGTATAAAATTTATTTCGACAAAAATTTGAACGAAATCATGAACCAACCTTATAACTACACATATCACGCTCCAATCAATTCACCCCTGGATACCGAAGGGCTTCATGTGCTAAACGGCCGGGACGGCCTGGAAGAATTGCTCAGGCAGGCTCACAAAGACGCCGCCGCGCTTCAGGATGCCGTCTTGAGGCTGAGCGGCGAACTGCGCGCGGCGAAGATCGACGGTGAAATTGCCAACCGGAAGATCGAAGTACTCACGAGGCTGCAAGCCGAAGTCGTCGCGCTGCGCGGCGACGGCATCGGCACGGTCTCCGAACATGAACGCACCGATCAGCCCGTGGGCGCGACAGCCCGCCCGACAGCGGGAGGTACGCGAGGAGCGGGTCGCCGGGCGCGGATTCTATGGGGCGGCGTAGCGTTGCTGGTTCTGGCATCCGTCGCGCTGGTCGTTTTGCAGAAAACGAACGGGCCGTTGGTACACGACATGATGGACCGTGCGAAGACTTCGTTTCAGGGCACCGTCGATAAACCCTAGTACGCCAATCGAGCCGAGGTCTGCGTCGGCTCGTGCCGCTGCGTTTCGCGCGAGGCATCGGAAATGTCGCCTCACTTGCGCAGATGGTCGAGCGCTCCTCTGAGCGGCGCGCTCGAAATCATGATCGGCCCTGAAAAGGGCGTATCCAGATCGACGATCACGTAGATCGACGAAGCAATCGACACCGCCCCCAGCGTGATCGTGACGAGCGCGAGCGCATTACGCGGCGCGATCAGTCCGAAGCTCAGGAAAATCACGCACAGCCAGAACGTGAGCGTCGTGAAGAACGGCTGCGAGATCGAGCTGTGCGCCTCTTCGATGATTCGCCAGCGTGCGTCGACGACGCGCCGGTATTGCGTCAACGCATCCTCCAGCGTGCGTTGCTGCAGCGAATCGCGCGTGCGCAGTTGCCGCAATTGCTGTCCCACTGACGTCAGCATGTCGCCGAGCTGCTCGTTTTCGAGCGTGCCGGCGCTGTCCTGCGTGCCGACGCGCGGATAGTCGCCGCCCGGCGCCGGCTCGCCCGGCCACGTCGAGGCGATCGCCGCCGCCGTGTACTGGCGCAGCAGGCGTCGCGAGTCGTCGGTATCGTGGCCTAGCTCGCGCAGCGTCGTGTCGAATTCGATCAGCTCGGCGGCAAGGGTGCGCAGATCGTTCGCCGCAGTGTCGAAGCCCGATTTTGCCGAGGCCGTCATCAAGCCGAGCACGAGGGCGGCGAACGTCACGAGCATGCCGATCACGAGCTGGATCAGTTGCACGGTCTCGTGCGCCTTGTGCTCCTCAGGCAGCAGCGGCCGTACGCCGACGCCGATGCCGGTCGCGGCCAGCAACAGCACGAACACCAGCACGGCCGAACCGATTTCCGACATACGGAGGACACTCCCGAACAGGAATTGCGTTGCGACACCTTATTGATTTATCTCAAGCCGCACGCGCCAGCAAGCCGGTCGTGCGTTACGGCATCGCCGCATAGTACTTCGCGAGACTTTCGATTTCCTCGGGCGTCATTTGCCGCGCGACGTTGCGCATCTGCTCGTTGATGTCGTTATGCCGGTCGCCCGCCGCGAACGCGTGCAGCTGCGCCGCCAGATAAACCGCCGATTGCCCGCCGAGCCACGGCGCCGCGCCCTTGCGGTCGAGCTGTCCGTGGCAGGCCGCGCAGGGCGCGATATTGCGCTCGGGATCGCCCTGCATCGCGAGCCGCACCGCGTTCGCATCGGGCTCCGCGCCGGCGCGCGAAGTTGACGATGTCGCTTCGGCGCGCGGCAGCGAAGCATAGTAAGCGGCCAGATCGTGCAGATCCTGCTCGCTGCGCGGCGCGATGATCGCCTGCATCACCGCGCTCAGGCGCTGGCCGTTCTGATAGTCGCGCAACTCCTTGTAGATCACGTCGGCGTATTGCCCCGCGAGCGCGGGCGCCGTGACCGGCGGTGTACCGGACACGCCGTGGCACATCGAGCAGTTCTGCGTCGCGATCGTCGCGCCGCGGCCGATCGAATCCGCCGCCGCATGCGTGACTCGCTGCGGCGGCAGCACGACCACTTCACTGGGCACCGTTGCCGGGACGCTCCTGTCGCCGCTGTACCAGCTCGACGGCACGCCCGCCGCGCCGCAGATGCGCGCCCATAGATCGAGGCCGCCGAACGCGGTGCTCGCCGACGGCAGCCAGACGAAGCCGATCAGTATCGCGACGATCGCAATCGCGATCGTGCCGCCCACGCTCCATGTGAACCATGGATTGCGCAAGCTGAAGACGCGTTCCTCGTTCATCGCTGCGCTCCGATGACGACCGCCGGCACCGAAGTCTGCGGCAGCCTGAGCAGTTGCAGGATCGGCACGCTGTAGTTGACGACCGTGAGCCCGATCATCAGCGAGACCCACAGGCCGAAGCCGTTGAGCGCGACCGGCACGCGCTCGACCGGATGCGCGGCGGTCGCGAAACGGAATGCTTGCGGTTCGGTCGCGGGCCCGAACTGCGACTTCGCGAGGATATAGATGAACAGCCCCCCCGAGACGAGCAGGATCAGCCCGCCGACCGCCGACATGCCGACCCAGAACGCCTGCCCCTGCATGCCCGGCATGCTGTAGTCGTAATAGGCCATGCGGCGCGGCGCGCCGAGCAGGCCGACGTAGTGCCACGGCAGTGTCACGACCATCATGCCGATGAACCACAGCCACAACTGCGTGCGTACGAGCTTCGCCGAGCAGATCGCGCGGCCGGTCAATTGCGGCCACAGTTCATACGCGATCGCGAAGTACATGATGACGATCGCGCCGCCGAAGATCAGGTGGAAGTGCCCGGTCACCCACTGCGTGTTGTGCACGGTCGAGTTCAGCTGATAGCTCATGTTGATGAGCCCGCCCGCGCCGCCGAAGCCGAGCATCACGAACGAGAACGCGATCACGAGCATCATCGGATTGCGCCACGGCAACGCCGTGAGCCAGCCGAACGCTCCCTTGCCGCCACGCAGCCGGCCCGCGATTTCGACCGACGCGCAGATCGTGAACACGGTCAGCAGCGTCGGCACCGACACCATGCCGGTGAACACCGCGTGCAGGAACTTGAAGCCCGCGCCGACCTGCGGATCGGCGAACAGATGGTGGATGCCGATCGGCATCGCGAACACGAGGAACAGGATGAACGACACGCGTGCCATCGAGTCGCTGTAGAGCCGTCCGCCGATCGCGCGCGGCACCAGCGTGTAGTACGCGATATACGCCGGGATCAGCCAGAAGTAGACGATCGCATGTAGCGTCCACGAGAACAGGATGCGCGCGAGGCCGGCGTCGATCGTCTTCGTGAGGCCGAAGGCGACCGGCAGGATCTGGAACAGGATTTCGAGCGCCGCGCCGACCGCGGTCCACGCCCACAGATACGCGCCCGCCACGTTGGCGAACATCGCGAGCGGCACCGGCTTGCCCGGATTGGCGCGCTTCCAGATGCGCAGGTTCACGTGCATCAGCGCGACCCAGATCCACGAGCCGATCACCACGAGCACCACGCCGAGGTAGTAGAACGGACTGCCGATCATCGGCGGATAGAACGTGTAGAGCACCGAGGCCTCGCCGAGCGCGACCGGCACCATCGCCATGACCGCGCCGACGAGCAGGATGAAGAACGCGGCCCATGCCCACTTGAGGCCCGCGAGGCGCTGCGCGAGCGCAAGCTCGACGATCGCGTAGCCGAAGCCCATCGCGACGAGCGTCGGCAGCGCGTAGGCCATCACGGTGCCGTGCGCGGTCACCGAGCGGTAGTACAGCTCGGGGTCGCCGACCCACGGCAGGAACGGGCTGCGCGCGAGCATCTGCCAGGCGCCGAGCACGAGCGCGACGAGGAACAGCACGAAGGCGAGCCAGAAATGCGCGAGAACGAGTCGCTTAGCGTGAAACACAGCTGAGTCTCCGTGATTGTCGGGCCTGCTCGAAGAAGGCGGCTTTGTCGATCACTTTCACGTGCGCCCACATGGTCTGATGGCCGAAGCCGCAGAACTCGTGACACGGCATCGCGTGGTCGGCGGGATGGTCGAAATAGGTGTTCAGCGTCGAGACGTAGCCGGGCACGATCATCGTGTTGATGTTGGTGTCGTTCACGAGCAGGCCGTGCACGACGTCGGCGCTCGTCGTGCGGATCGTGACCGGCGTGTCGGCGGGCACGAGCAGGCACTGCGGCGTGAACGAGTACTGCTGCGCGACGAAGCGCACGATCACCGAGCCGTCGGGCTGGACCGCGCTGCCGAGATTGTCCTCGACGAATTCGCCGGACAGTTGCAGCCGCGCGGGATCGATCGTCTCGACGCGCGAGGGCGGCATCATCGCCCAGTGCACGCCGGAGAACACGATCACGGCGAGCAGCAGCACGATCAGCGCGCTGGCGAAGATGGCCCAGCGGCGCTCGGCGCGTAACGCGACCGCATGGCCGCTATGGGGTTGATGGCTCGATTCGGTCGACATGGTCAGTGGATGATGCCGCGCGGCAGGAACACCAGAAAGTAGAAGCCGAACCAGATCGCGATGACGATCAGCGTCGCGACGCCGGCGAGCGCGATCGCGCCATGCGGACCGGCGGCGACGATGCGCTCGACTTCGGCGTCGGTGGGCGGCGCGTCGTGGGTGTCGTTCGCTTCCATCTTGCGGTTTTCTCCGTGTTGTCCGGGGCGGCGCGTCAATGCAGCGGCGCGTTGCGCAACGCGTTGACCTCGCGGGCCGTCACCGGTAGCCCGTGATTGCCCCACGCGGTGCGGATAAAGGTGACGACGGCGGCCGCCTCGGTGTCGTTCAGCTCCTGGCCGAACGGCGGCATGCCGTAAGGCTCCGGATTGCGCTTCGTGCCGGGCGGGAAGCCGCCGTTGAGCACGATGCGGATCGGGTTGACGGCCGAATCCATTTCGATCGACTGGTTGCCCGCGAGCGGTGGATAGTGCGGCAGTTGTCCCTCGCCGTTGGCGCCGTGGCAGAGCGCGCATTTGTCCGCGTAGATCTGCTTGCCGAGCGCGAACACCTGCGCGTCGGGCGTCGCGCTCGGGCCGCTCTTGCGGCCGCGATTGTCGGGCAGCGACTTCAGATAGACGGCCATCGCGCGGATGTCGTCGTCCGACAGATACTGCAGGCTGTGATAGGTGACTTCGGCCATCGGACCGTAGACCGCGCCGCGCTTCGAAATGCCGGCCTGCAGCAGATCGACGATGTCCTCGATGCTCCAGTCGCCGAGGCCGCCGTCCTTGTCGGACGTGAGCGACGGCGCGTACCAGTTCTGCACCGGAATCAGCCCGCCCGCGAACTGCTCGCGCTGCGACGAGCCGCCGAGCATGTTGATGCGCGTATGGCACATCGAGCAGTGTCCGAGCCCTTCGACGAGATACGCGCCCCGGTTCCACTCGACCGACTGGGCCGGATCGGGTTTGAACTCGCCCTCGTGGAAATACAGCGTGCGCCAGCCGTACAGCAGCTCGCGCTGGTTGAACGGAAAGCGCAGCGTGTGCTTGCGGTTCGGTTCGCGCACCGGCTCGACGGTTCTCAGGAATGCGAAGATCGCATCGGAGTCCTCGCGCGTGACCTTCGTGTATTGCGCAATCGGCATGGCCGGATAGATCAGCGTGCCGTCGGGCTTGCGGCCCGTGCGCATCATCTTGAAGAAGGCGTCCTCGCTCCACGTGCCGATGCCGTATTGCGGATCGGGCGTGATGTTCGGCGAATAGAGCGTGCCGAACGGCGTGTCCATCGCGAGGCCGCCCGCGAACAGCTTGCCGCGCGGCGCGGTGTGGCAGGCGATGCAGTCGCCGGCGCGCGCCAGATACTCGCCGCGCTTGACGAGGTCGGAGCGGGGGGCGGCGGTGGGTGTGGTGACCGCGGTGGTTGCGGTTGTCGTTGCGTTGGCGGCGGCGGGCGTGGCTTGCGGCGCCGCGGCATGGGCCGTGGTGATCAACGGCATGGCCGGCAGATCGACAAGCAGGCCAGCGCCGCTCGCGATGAGGCCAGCTGCCAGCGAGCCGGCCGCGAGCGATCTCATTGTGTGGCGCGGCTTGCCAAGGCGCGTGACGAAACGCGGAATGGAACTCGACCCGGAAGAACTCAACCCGGATCTCACACCACGATCCGAGCCGAAGCCCAGCCTCGCACCCAGCGAGCGCAGCCAATCCGGCGAACGACGTATCGGCTTCATTGCGGCTGGCTCCCACAGGCGAGCGGCAGCGGCCCGGCGGCCGTCGGCGCGGGCCGCGGATCGGCCGGACGCGGCTGGCGCGCGAGCCAGCTCGACACCGCGGTGATGTCGCGGTCGCTCAGCTTGACCGCGATCGTATGCATGCAGTCCGGCGCGAGCGCGTGACGCGTGCCCGAGCGCCACGTGCCCATCTGTCCGGCGATATAGCTCGCATGCAGGCCGAGCAGGCCTGGAATGCCCGGCTGCGTGCCGGTCATGCGCGCGCCGTGACAGGCGATGCAGGCCGGTATCTTGCGCGCCGGGTCGCCGTGCCGCACGAGCCGCTCGCCTGCGGCGAGCACCTCGGGCGATACGTTGCCGTGATCGGCCTCGGGATAGGGCGGTTGCAGATCGGCGAAATACTGGCTGATCTTGCGCAGATAGTCGTCGGGCAGAAACGCGAGCAGATAGCCCATCGGCGGATAGGTACGGCCGCCGTCGCGAAACGCGGTGAGCTGGTTGAACAGATAGTCGGCGGGCTTGCCCGCGATGCGCGGAAAGTAGTCGTTGTTCAGGCCCTGGCCCTGCACGCCGTGGCACGAGGTGCAGGCGCGCACGCGCTCGTCCATCGCCGAGGGCATCGCGCCGGGCACCTCGGCGGCCGCGAGCGACGCACCGCTGCCGAGCGCGTACAGCAGAAATAGCAGAACTGAAGATCCGATGGTTCTACGATGCACGCGAGGCCTCGTCAGGGGAACGTTCTTTTCTCACGATCGATTTTTCATACGCGTTCGCGGGCTCTCAGGCGAATCCGGCCGGCGGCGCATGACGGACCATCGTGTGTTTCCTGCCCGTTGTTTTAAGGACTGCTTGAACAGCGAGGCGGAACCGGTTTGTTTGGCATCGCGAAGTATCGATTCGCGATGGCGATGCACTTGCATGGCGACAACGATGATGCACGCTGAATACGCCGAGGACGGCTGCTGCCGCACTGAGCATGAGCAACGCATTCAAACGGCTGCGTGGAGTCGGGCCAGGACAGCGCGCACAGGTTGCAGCAATTCAACAGGAGCGTCAATCGCAACGGCCGACGCTTCGACGGATTCTTGAGCTAGATCAAACCATGCTATGCACGATGCAACGCAATTTCAATGTGCGGGCGCACAGCGTCGCTTGGGCGATGCGGGTTGGTATGCGAATGTGATCGTCCGATGTTGGCGCGTGACGTCTTATGCGAAGAGCCGCATCAGCGCCGTGCGCGCATTGCTGACCCGTTCGCTTTCGCCGGGCCGCCCCGGCAGCAAATGAAACTCGACCGCGGGCAGCGCGGGCAAGCCCGTGTTGGCCGGGCAGGCCACCACGCCGTTGCCGGTCGACGATTCGTTCAGGCACGAGATGCCGAGCCCCGCCTTCAGCGCGAGTTGCAGACCCGCGACGCCCGAGGCCGAATGCGACACCACGTAGGCCACTTTGTGCTCGTCGAGCAGCTTGACGACGAAACGCTGCAACTGGCATGTCGACGGCAGCAGCACGAGGTGAAACGGCGCGGACGGTCGCGGCGCGGCATCGGCGGCGCTGACCCACAGCAGCTTTTCGCGCCTCACGACCGTGCTCGCCGGTGCGCCGCCGCGCGTGCGCGTCTGGCCGGTGACGAGCCGCGCCGACAACCCGATGTCGAACGAGGTGTGATCGTCGGCGCCGCTGTCGATCACCGCGCTCGGCTGCACCGTGACGTGCAGCCTCAGGCGCGGGTGCTGCTCGGAGAAGGCTTTCAGAATGCGCGCGATGTCGTGCGGCCGGTAATAGTCGGTGATCGCGATGCGCAGTTCGCCGTCGAGCGAGCGGCCCTGCAGGTCGTCGAATGCCGCTTCGCTCATTGCGATGATGCGCCGTGCATGATCGAGCAGCCGCTCGCCCGCGGGCGTCGTGCTGACGCCCTGCTTGCTGCGCACGAACAGCGGCTGGCCCGCGCGTTCCTCGAGCTTCTTCAACTGCTCGCTCACCGACGACTGCGACAGGAACACGCGTTCCGCGCCCGCCGACACGCTGCCCGATTCGGCGACGGCGACGAAAGTCCGCAACTGCGTGAGGTCGAATCCGCGCTGGCTCATGATTCGGTATTTCCGATGATGACGATCTGATTTTCCGGCTTTTCCGATGGAAAGCCCAGCCGTAGGATACCTCTGAATTCTTTCGGAGGGTGGAATGGACAACGAATCTGCGGTGCCGCTGGGCGGTGCGGTCGAACGCGGCGCGAAGCATCGCTGGAAGGTGCTCGGCGTGGGCTTTGCCGCGAACGCGAGCTTTTCGGCGGCGTTCTCGGGCATTCCGACGACGGCGGTTTTTCTACGCTCGGGCTATCACCTCGGCAACGACGGGCTCGGTCTCGTGCTCGGCATGCTCGGGCTTGGCATTGCGGTCAGCGAGTTGCCGTGGGGGCTGTTGACCGACCGCTGGGGCGACCGCCGCGTGCTGCTGCTCGGCTTGCTGTCGACCGCGGCCGCGCTCGCCGGTCTTGCGCTATTCGTGTCGCCGGGCGGCGCGCAGGTGCCGGGCATGACGCCGCTCGCGCTTGGCCTGCTGCTCGTCGGCCTGCTCGGTGGCAGCGTCAACGGATCGAGCGGCCGCGCCGTGATGGCGTGGTTTCGAGAAGGCGAGCGTGGTCTCGCGATGAGCATCCGGCAGACGGCCGTGCCGGCCGGCGGCGGGCTCGGTGCATTGGTGCTGCCGGTGCTCGTGTCGCGCTGCGGTTTTGCGAGCGCGTATGCGGTGCTGGCGGTGGCGTGCGCGGTGACGGCGTGGTTTGCGTGGTGCTGGCTGCATGAGCCGGCGCATTTGCGCACGGAAGACGGGCAAAGGGCAGACGGCGCGAATGGAGCCAACGCGGCTAACGATGCTGGCGGCGCGGAACGGGCGCGCGGCACCCACGCCGCCCGCCCGGCTTGCCGGCAGGCTGCTGCTGCGGCGGCGGCGGCGGCGCGGCCCAGCGTGCCGGCGGCGGTCTCGCCGCTGCGCGACGTGCGCATCTGGCGCGTCGCGCTGGGCGCGGGCGCATTGTGCGCACCGCAGATCGCCGTCATCACGTTCGGCACCGTGTTTCTGCACGACTTCGGCCGGGCCGGCGTGCTCGCGATCAGCGTAACGATGGCCGCCGTGCAAACGGGGGCCGCGATCGCGCGCGTGTGGAGCGGCACGTGGACCGACCGGCGCGGCAATCGCCGTGCGTATATGCGCGCCTGCAGTCTGCTCACCGCGGTGCTGTTCGCATCGCTCGCGCTTGCGACGGGGATCGCCGGTCTGCATCACGGCGCGCTCGCGGCACTGTTCGCGCTGATGATCGTGCTCGGTGGTGTGAGTGCGTCCGCATGGCACGGCGTCGCGTTCACCGAACTCGCGACGCTCGCCGGCACGAGCCGCGCGGGCACCGCGCTCGCGATCGGCAACACCTGTGTGTTCCTCACGCTGTTTGTGACGCCGCTCGTGATTCCGCCTCTGCTGTCCGTGGGTTCGTGGCCGATGGTGTGGGCGGTCGCGAGCGCATGCGCATTGATCGCGCTGCCGGTGCTGCCGCGCGCGGCCTCGGCACGCGCGATGCCGACGGCGCGCGCCTGCGATGTCGCCGGATCGTGAGACGCCGGAACGCGAGTCTCACGATGTGCTTTTGAAGCGGATTCGGAACGGTCCGATTGTCGCGCGATGGTGGCGATGATCTGATAGCCGATTCGGCACGTTGGCGCGCAGCGGGAAGCGGCCCGACACGCGCGGCGCAACCAGGCGTTTGCCGCGCGAGCCCATCACCGCTACGACATGCGAGGTCCATCGTGACGACTCTCCGAATCATCCTGGCTGACGATCACCCGTTCATTCTGCTCGGCTTGCGCTCCACGCTCGCGATCCGAACGGGTGTCGCGGTCGTCGGCCAGGCGCACACTCCCGCCGCGTTGATCGCGCTGCTGCAAAGCACGCCGTGCGACGTGCTCGTGATCGATCTCTCGATGCCGGAACCCGCCGGCACGCTCGAAGACGGACTCGGCCTCGTGCAGTGCATTCGCCGCGACTGGCCGGCGCTGCGCGTGGTCGTCGCGACCGCGCAAACGGATCTCGACGTGCTGCGCGCACTCGTCTCGGATGACGCGGTGAGTGTGTTTTCCAAAGCGGACCCGCTCGACGAGCTTGCCCAGGCGATTGCGCGCAGCGCGGCCGGCGTGCGCTATCTGGGCCGCTCCGTCGTCGCGGCGCTTGGCCCCGTGCCGGACGACGGGAATGCACCGGCGTTCGCGCCCGAGTCGCAATTGTCGGGATGCCAAAGCGAAATCCTGCGCCGGCTCGTGTGCGGCGAGTCGATCGGCGAGATCGCGGTGGCGCTCGGCTGCCATCGCCGTACGGTCACGCGGCAAAAGCGCGCGGCGATGGAGCGGCTCGGCGTCGCCACCGACCCCGATCTGCTTGCGCATGTGCGCGCTCACGGCATGCCTTGCCTCGAATCGGATCAGCCGGCGTAGATGCGCGAAATCGTTCGCGCCATTTCAGAGCGTTCTTATATGTATCGCCGCCGAAATCCTCAATCATTTCGAAGATGCCGTTCACACGGAATCAGGCATCACGAAACGAACGTAAGAGGGAGCGTGAGACGATGAACTCCATTGCTGCGACAGGCATGCCGGTTCGAACCATTATCGCGGACGACCATCCGCTGGTTCTGCTGGCTATCGAGCACCTGATCGGCAACTATCCGGATCTGCAACTGGTCGGCCGCGCGGCGGACCTCAACGAGCTGTTCCGCCAGGTCGATCGCAGTCCATGCGACCTGGTGCTGATGGACCTCTACATGCCGGGCGCGTTCGACGGCGGCGGTTTCCATGCCGTCAGGCTGTTCAAGGAGCGCTACCCGAATGTCGCGCTCGTGATCCTCACGATGGAAACCGAGGCGTCGACGTTGCGCAGGCTGATGTCGCTCGGCGTCGACGGACTGCTCAGCAAGCGCGACCGGATCGATCTGATTCGCGTGGCGGTGGTGACGGCGCTCGCGCGCGAGTGCTACGTCGGGCCCGCAGTGCGCGCGCTGCTCGCCGACGTCGCCATGAGCCAGCAGCGCGACATCGTGCGCGCCACGCTGTCGCGCCGTGAACTCGAGGTGTTCACCCAATATGCGGCCGGCTCCGGCGTCACCGAGATCGCGGCGCGGCTCGGGCGCAGCGTGAAGACGATCAGCGCGCAGAAACGCATGGCGATGCGCAAGCTGGCTCTCCATAGCGACGCGGAACTGTTCCGCTTTGCGTTCGAGCACGGCGTGGTGTCCGAGTGGCCGGGCCGGGGCTTCGAGTACGGGCCTGGCTATGGCGGCGAATATGGTCACGGATATGGCCACGAATATGTCCATGAGCATGGCACGGTCTACGGTCGCGCCGGCGACCCCGAACCGGACTGGCAGCAGGACGAATACCCCGGCGACCGGCAGGGCGACGGGCAGGAGCGCTGAGCGGCGGCGATGTGCCGCGCAGCCGCGCGGCACTGGCATCACTATCGGCATGACCCGGGGAGCACGTTGCGTGCGGGCGTGCCGATGACAACACAACAACGGATGGCAAACAAGATCCAAATTGTCGTGGCGGACGATCACGACTGCATTCGCGCAGGCGTCAGACATCTGCTGCACACGCGACCCAATCTCGAAATCGTCGGTGAAGCGGCCGATGCCGACGCGCTCGAAAAACTGCTCGACACTTGCGCGTGCGATGTCGTCGTCTCGGACATCGGCATGCCGGGGCTCGACGGCAGTGGCAACGCCGTGCCGCTGTTGCGCCGTGTGCTGAGGCGCAAGCGGCATCCGCGCGTCGTCGTGCTGACGATGGTGAACCGCGCGCCGATGCTGATGGGCCTGCGCAGAATCGGCGTGACCGGCATCGTCGACAAACGCGATGCCGCGGCGACCTTGATCGATGCGATCGAAGCGGTCGCCGCGGGGCGGATTCATCTGTCGCAGCAGGTGCGCGCGGTGCTCGAAGCGGCGCAGCCGGACTTGCAGCTGGATTCGGGCACGCTCAGCGCGCGCGAGTGGGAAGTGTTCCAGCTCTACGCGCATGGACTCTCGGTGCATGAAATTGCCAGGCGCTTGCGGCGCAGCGGCAAGACCATCAGCACGCAGAAACGCAGCGCGATGCGCAAGCTCGGTCTCGAAACCGAAGGCGATCTCGTCAACTACGCGAGTCAGATCGGATTGATTTGACGATGTTTGACGTATGCGCGCAGCGTCTCGTGACAGCCCAATTCAGATTGCTCCTGGTTTTAAGAATATTCTGATTGGTCGTGGGTAGGCACCATTCAATAATGTCGAACCCGTCACGGTGTTATTCACGACTCGTCAAGCGTTGTGAGTAGCGCGGCGTTTATTTCGCCATCCTGATAGAAGGCGGTGAGGGATATCAATGCAGAGGTTTTCGTGCTGTCCGGCGGCGCCCTCTGCCCTGTATCGACACGAATGGGAGAGGGAATGGTCGCGCTAGGTAAGCGTCTGTGGGCCGAAAGCGTGGGCACCGCATGGCTCGTGTTCGTCGGGTGCGGGAGCGCCGTGCTCGATCCGGGCGGGGTGCTGCAAGGCAGTGGCGCGCTGGAAATGTCGCTGGCGTTCGGGCTTGCTTTTGCGACCGCGAGCTATGTGTTTCGCGAGACTTCGGGCGCGCATTTCAACCCCGCGGTCACGATCGGCTTCACGGTCGCGCAACGCTTTCCGGTGCGCGACCTGCTGCCGTATATCGCCGCGCAACTCGTGGGGGCGACGCTTGCGGCGGCTTTTCTCGTCTACGTCGCGAGCGGCCGGCCCGGCTTCGAAATCGCCGCGAGCGACTTCGCGGCGAACGGCTTCGGCGCGCATTCGCCGGCGGACTATCCCTTGCATTCGGCGCTCGTCATCGAGTTCGCGCTGTCTTTCGTGTTCGTCATCGCTTGCCTGCTCGTCGTCGACCGGAAAGAGCTGGCGCCGGTCGCGCCGCTCGTGACGGGCGCCTGTTTGATGCTTGCCTATCTCGTGTCGATTCCGGTCACCAACGGCGCGGTCAATCCGGCGCGTTCGACGGCGCAGGCGTTGTTCGTCGGTGCCTGGGCGCTGGATCAGCTCTGGTTGTTCTGGGCCGCGCCACTTTCGGGCGCGGTCGCGGCCGGCGTTCTGTTCTCGTTGATGCACGGCAACGCCGATCCGTCCGCTAAGTTGGCCGATGAGCGGGGTGACGTCGCGTGAGCGGTTGTCGAGGGCAGGCGGCGTCGTTGCGCGTGGGCTTGCGTCATGCGGTTGCGCGTTACGCGAATGTGCGCCACGTCATGCCGGCAACGTGCGGGGCGCGTCGCTCGTTGTGGCGGCTGCTCGCGATATGTGTCGCGGCGTTGGTGTTTGCGACCGGCATCGCCAGGCCGTCTCACGGCGCGTTGCAGGCTCCCCGCGCATCGGCGTTGCCTCTCGCTTCCTTCACCACCGATTTCGCCGCGCATTCCACGAACTTCCCCGCCAGGCTGACCGTCGGTGTGCTCGCCGAAGGCTGGCCGCCGTTCGATATCGAGCAGGGCGGCCGGCTCACGGGGGTGAGCGGCGATCTGTTGCGCGCGCTTGTCGGGCCGAACGTCGTCATCGAGGCGAAGACGTTTCCCGATATGGCGCAATTGCTCGCGGCGGCGTGCGCCGGCGACGTCGATCTGCTGATCAGCGTTGCCCGCACGCCCGAGCGCGAGCGCTGCCTCAGTTTTACGGCGCCCTATTTCCGCGCGTTCGCCTCGGCGGTCGTGCGGCGCGACGACGACCGCTATACCAATCTGGCCGGACTCGCCGGCGCGCGGATTGCGATAGAGCACGGGTTCGCCCGCGAGCGTCTGCTGCGCGAGGGGTTTCCGCACGCGGCGCTCGTTCCGTTCACGACCACGCGCGAGGCACTGGCGGCGGTTCTGCGCGGCGACGCCGATCTCTACATCGGCTTCACGCCGGTCGTGCAGTTCGAACTGGCGACCGACGAGTTTCGCGGCCTGCGCGTGGCGTTCGAGCAGGGCGGCAAGGCACTCGACTTGCGCTTCGGCGTGCCGCTCGACCGCATTGCGTTGCGCGATCGTCTGAACCACGCAATCGCGTCGATGAATCCCGCCGAGGCCGCCGCGATTCGCGCGCGCTGGCTTTCCGGCAACTTCGGCGCCGCGCCCGAGCCGGCCGAGCCCGGCTTCACGCTGACGTCGCAGGAGAAGAACTGGCTGCGCTCGCTGCCGCCGTTGCAGGTCGGTTTCGACGGCGACTGGCCGCCGTTCAGCTATATCGACGACGCGGGCCGACCCGTCGGTCTCACCGCCGACTACCTCGCCTATCTGAGCAGCACGCTGGGTGTCGTATTCAACCGCGCGCGCATGACCGACTGGCCGTCCACCGTCGAAGCGTTCCAGCGCGGCGACCTCGCGATTCTCTCGACGGCGTCGCGCCATGGCCCGCTTCTCGAAGGCGCCGAGCATAGCCGCGTCTACGAGCGCGATCCGCTCGTGATCGTCGGACGCAGCGGTGCGCCACCCGCGTGTTCGTTCGGCGATTTCGCTTCATGCCGCATCGTCATTCCCTCGCATGTGGCCGGCTCGCTGCCGCTCGCGTTCGCAGCCGTACCGGCCGGACACATCGCCGTCGCGGCGAGTCTCGGCGATGCGTTGCGCAAGGTCGCGAGCGGCGAGGCCGACATCCTCGTCGGCAATGCGGCCGCCATCAATGCGCAACTCCAGCAGCGCTATGCGGGCGTGCTCGCGGTGCTCGGCACGCTCGGCGAAGCCGATTCGCTGTATTTCGCGGTGCGTCAGGACTTGAGTCCGCTCGTCAAACTGATCGACCGCGCATTGCAGGCGATGCCCGCTGCCGAAAAGCAGCGTATCCGGCAGAAGTGGGTGAGCCCCGTTGCCGCCAACGAGAGAGTCTGGAGCGTGACCGCAATGCGCTTGCTGCCGGTGCTGATCGGTATCGGCGTCGTGCTGCTGGTCACGTTGCGCGCCTATCTGCTGCTGCAACGCGAAGTCAGGTTGCGCAAGCAGACCGAGCGCGAACTCGCGCTGCAACTGAACTTTCAGGAGACGATGATGAAGACGGTGCCCTATCCGCTCATCGCGAAAGACTTGGATGGGCGCTATATCGCGATCAACGAGGCCTATGAAAAAGCGTGCGGGAAGCGCCGCGACGCGGTACTCGGGCGCACCACGGCGGAAGTGGGAACCTGGGGCGGAGAGAACAGCCGCAAGCTCGACGAGATGACGCGCGAGATTCTCCGCGGCGGCAGTCTCGCGAAGGTCGAACTGCAGTTCGAAGACGAGGCAGGCGAGACGCGGCACGGCTTCTTCTGGACGAGCGTTTGCCGCGGCAGCGACGGCCAGCCGGTCTGCGTGCTCGGCACGATGGTCGACGTCACCGACATCCGCCGCGCCGAAATGCTTGCGCGCGAAACCGAACGGCGCCTGTTCGACGTGACGCGCTCGTTGCCGGCCGTCGTGTTCCAACTGCGGCGCAGTCCGGCCGGTGTGTATTCGTTTCCGTATGTCGGCGGCGACACGCGGCATCTGCTCGGCGACGGCGAGGTGTCGCCGGGGCCGCATGGCTGGGGTGATTTTCAGCGTGTGTCGGCGCAAGACCGGCCGCTCGTGCTGGCCGAACTCGAGCGCTCGGCGCGGTGCGAAACGCCGGTGCACACCGAGTTTCGCCTCGATAGCGGTGGCCAGCCCAAGTGGGTGCGCGCCGAACTGGTGCCGCGCCGCGAAGCGGACGGCGGTGTCGTCTGGAGTGGCTACTGGGTCGATGCGAGCCTCGAGCACGCGCGCTCGGAGGAACTCGCGCGGGCGCGCGATCTGGCCGAGGCGGCCGCGCGCGCGAAAGACAGCTTCTTCGCGATGATGAGCCACGAAATCCGTACGCCGATGAACGGTGTGCTCGGTCTCGTCGAGGTGCTGGAGCGCACGCCGCTCAGCACGGACCAGAGCGAAATGCTCGGCATGATCCACGAGTCGGCGGGCGCACTGCTGCAGATTCTCGACGATCTGCTCGACTATTCGAAAATCGAAGCGGGGCGGCTGACGCTCGAAGCGGAGCCGATCGATCTGCGCGAACTCGTCGATAACGCGGTCGGCCTGCTTGCGGGACGAGCCCATGAAAAAGGGCTCAAGGTGCGCGTGGAAATCGCCGCCGAGGTTGCCGCGACGTTGCGCGGCGACAGCGTGCGCCTGCGGCAGATTCTCTTCAATCTGCTCGGCAATGCGATCAAGTTCACGACGAAGGGCGAGGTCGGCGTGAGCGTGTCGGTCGCCGCGCACGGCGGCGGGTCACGTCCATTGTCGCGCCCATTCGCGGAGACATCTGCGCAAACGCTCGAAATAAGCGTGCACGACACCGGCATCGGCATCGCGCCGGACGTGCAGGCCAGTCTGTTCGAGCCGTTCGTGCAGGCCGAATCGTCCACCACGCGGCGCTTCGGCGGCACGGGTCTGGGGCTGACGATCTGCCGCAAGCTGATCGAACTGATGAACGGTACGCTTGCGCTGCGCAGCGAACCCGGTCGCGGCACGAACATGATCGTGCGGCTCACGCTATCCGTCGTCGCGCAACGCTATTCGGTCAACGGTTTGCGTGGCAAGCGCGGCGTCGTGATTGCCGGCGACCCGCGTGTCGGCCTTGCCTTGACGCATTTCGGCAAGGCGCTCGGGCTCGAGTTGCATGCCATCGTGCCCGAAGCGGCACGGTTGCGCGCGCCTGCCGCGCTGGCCGGCGTGGACCTGCTGTTCGTCGGCGAGGACGTGGTGCTGCCGGCGGCTATCGGCGCGAATACGCGCATCGTCACGCTGACCGAAAAGTCGAAGCCGACGGGCTACCGCATTCTCGACGACAAGGTGCGCGTGAGCATCAATCCGATTTCGTGGCGCGGTCTCGGCGCTGCGTGCGCCGCTGCGCTGACCGGACTCGCCGCGCTCGTGCCGCGCACGGCCGGTGTGGCGCATGCGCCCGAAGGCGTCGCGACGCCACCCGATCGCGCGCGGGCCATCGCGAACGGAAGGCTGATCCTTGTCGCGGAAGATCACCCCGTCAATCAGGAATTGATTCGCCATCAACTGGCTTTGCTCGGGTTCGCCTGCGACGTCGTGAACGACGGCGCGGAAGCGCTCGTCGCGCTCGAACACACGCGCTATGGCTGCCTGCTCACGGATTGCCATATGCCGAATCTCTCCGGCTACGAGCTGACGCGGCGCATCCGCGAAGCGGAGGTGGCGCGCGGCGGCGCGCATCGTCTGCCGATTCTGGGCATCACGGCGAACACCGCACCCGACGACCTCGACCTGTGCCGCGAGGCCGGCATGGACGACAGCCTCATCAAGCCGACCCGGCTCGCCACCTTGCGCGACTATCTGAGCCGCTGGTTCGGCACCGACAGTGCGTGGCAGGGGCAGGCCGCGCCGGCCGACGCGGTTGTGGTCACAGGGGCGACAGCGGAAGCGGTAGAGGCCCCCGAAGGCCCGACGGTTCAACCGGGCCTTCGACGACAGGAGCCGTTCGTACCGGTCGACCTCGCACACATGATCCAGCTGTGGGGAAGCGAATCGACGGTGAAGGCGTTGCTCGACTCGTTTGTTTCGTCCACGCGCGACGATCTGCAATCGCTCGCGTTGCTGCTCGAACGTGCCGAGGTCGCGCGCGTGCGGCAATGGCTGCATCGGGTGGAGGGCGCGGCGAGCGTGTTGCAGTATCCGCCGCTGATGCAGCTGCTCGAAACATATCGTCACGGCATTGACATAAAGACGTCCGAGCGTTTGCGCGACGAGGGTTTTGCGTTGATCCGCGAGTGCGAGGCGCTCATGGACGGGATCGAACAGCAGGCGGCGTTGCTCGCGTAGCGTTTTGTCTCGTAAAAACGCGCGAATCAAACGCTATGGACGAAAAAAAAACGCGGCCGAAGCCGCGTTAAAGATTTGGAGACGTCCTTCGATGAAGGAGTCACTTCTCGCAGGCAGAAGCATAACCGCTGTAGTCTCATTTATTCATTACAAATTGCACAATTAATTGTTTGAATAAATCGCTTAAAACAGTGGTGTCGCGCATTTGAGTCCCTTTTTCAGGGCTTTTTTGTCGAACGTGTGTACGTATTGCGTACTTTTCATCGCAACGAATAACGATGAACCGCGACGAACCGGCGTCCGGCGTAGCTCGATCTGCGCTTGCCGGAACACCCGAGCACGTCCACCGAGGCCCGCCGATTTGCACTAGTATGTGGGAGCTCCGCGCGGCCCGAAACGACACCGCGGCGGCGCGTCAAAGTCCGGAGAAAACTATGATTACGCTGCGAAAATTGAATCTGGCCGTGGTGATGTGGGCGTTGGCGTCGGGTGTGGCGCTTGCGGATACGGTGGCATTGAAAGCGGACCTCGAACCGTCGAGCGAGGTGCCGCCGCGTGTGAGTCAGGGGCACGGCATGCTGAACGCGACCTTCGACACGTCGACCCAATCGCTGCAATGGACCGTCACCTATGAAGGCTTGAGCGGCCCGGCGAGCGCCGCGCATTTTCATGGTCCCGCGCCGGTCGGCCAGAACGCGAAGGTCCAGGTGCCGATCGACAAGAACGCGCTGGCGAGCCCGATCAAAGGATCGGCGAAGCTGACCGAGCAGCAGGTCACGGATCTGATGGCGGGGCAGTGGTACTTCAACGTGCACACCGCGCAGAACCCGATGGGCGAGATTCGCGGGCAGGTCCTGCCGGCCAACTAGGTCCAGCGTCGGCGCGGGCTCGCTGCGGAGGCTGCGGTCCCGGTTGCGGCTTGAGCATGAGTTCAAGCCCAAGCGCCCGGACATGGACGCTCAACGACCCAGCCCCACCAAACCTCAGCAGGCAACCCGCGATTAGAACCCGCCATCCACCGGCATCGCGGCCAACGCACGTACCATGACGGGACATCATTGAAGGAGCATGTCCCGATGAGTTGGCAAAATGCGCTCGCATGCTGGTATTTGCGCAGGCACTTCCGGCCGGAAACGCTCAAGCCGCATATCGACGTCGAACGGGCGCGCGCGCTGACCTCGAAGCGCGTCTGGACGCCTCGCGTGCCGCGCGGCTGGCATCTGCGAGAAACGTACGGCGAGCACGATGCGCCATTGCGCGGCGAATGGCTCGAGCGCGCGAACGGCACGCCGGCCGGCGCCGCGGAACCGGTCGTGCTCTACTGCCACGGCGGCGGCTACTACTTCTGCTCGCCGGACACGCATCGCTCGCTGACGTTCGCGCTCGCGCCGCGCGTCAACGCGCGGCTCTTTTCCCTCGATTACCGTCTCGCGCCCGAGCATCGCTTCCCGGCCGCGTTCGACGACGCGATCGCCGCCTATCGCCAGTTGCTCGTCATGGGTATCGCGCCCAGCTCGATCGTGATTGCCGGCGATTCAGCCGGTGGTGGCCTCGCGCTCGCCACGCTGGTCGCATTGCGCGACGCCGGCGACCCGCTGCCCGCGGGCGGACTGCTGTTCTCGCCGTGGACCGATCTCGCGACGACCGGCGCGAGCCTTCTCGACAACGACAGCGCCGACCCGATGTTCTGCGGCGCGTCGATCGCGCGCGCGGCGAGCGTCTATCTCGGCGATGCGCCGGCCACGCATCCGTATGCGTCGCCGCTCTATGCGGACCTGCGCGGTCTGCCGCCGCTCTACATGATGGTGGGCAGCACCGAAGTGCTGCTCGACGACGCGCGGCGCGTCGCCGACAAGGCGCGCGCGGCCGGCGTCGATTGCGAATGCGAGGTGTGGAAGAACGTGCCGCACGTCTGGCCGATGTTCGCGCCGTTCATGCCCGAGGCGAACCGTGCGCTCGACCGCGCGGCCGCGTTCGTGCGGCGCGCGACGAGCCGCGCCGCGAGCGCCGCCCGCGTCGCCGATGCCGCTCAGTTATCGGGCGTGACGTCGAGCGTCTGATACGCGGCCTCGATCGCTGCCTGGCCATACTCGCGTTCGAGCCGCCGCACCGTGAAGTGCCCGTGCGCGACCTGCTGGAAGTGGTCGATAAACACCGTATTGACCATCGCGCCGAGCACCGCGCCGATCGCCGGAATCGACTTCGCGGCGATCTGTTCGCTGACCTGCACCGAGAAGCGCGCGGCGATCGCGTTGAGCAGCCGCAGCAGCGCCGCCGAGCCGTGCGTCGTGAAGCCCTTGCTCGCGATTTCCGACGACGCCTTCGACACCGCCTGCGCGAGCGCGCCGCGCATGAAGAAATAGCCGAGGTCGGCGTCGTCGTCCTCGCTCGACGTGCCGCCCATGCCGAGCACCGTCAGGCATTGCAGCTGCGTTTCGATCGAGCTCAGGTCTTCGCCTTCGCTGCGCGCGATATCGCAGATCGAGCGGAACATCAGCGTGGTCGTGACCGGCAGCTCGACCGGCAGCGCGACGAGGCCGAACGCCCCGCCGGCCGCGCCGGTGGTCGCCACCGCGAACTTGTGCAGCAGATTGTTCGGCTTGTCGGGCGCGAGCAGCTTGGCCGCGTCGCGCCGGCCGAGCGTGCGCAGCGCGATCGACAGACATTTGCGCAGCGCGGCCTGGGTCGCATCGGCGACCTTTTCGTTGGCGAACGCCGGAATGCGCGAGAGCAGCTTCTCGATCGGCGCGCCGACGATGCTCGCGAGCTTCATCGCGAGTGCGGGGCTTTCGAGCTGATGTTTCGCGCGCCGCAGCGCGCTCAGGTCCTGCTCCGATAAAGACGGTGTTGCGAGCGAACTCGGCTGCATGAGCCTCCCTGGCGTGGTCGTGTTCATGTTCATGGATCCGATGGGTCGGCTTGCCGGTGTGAGGTGTTGCGCCGGCACGTCACGCTTAGAGCCCCTGGCCGTGGTATGATTCCCTATTCTTTGACAAGTCAACTTTTGCTCTATCAAAAATGGCTGTCCATACCGCCGCCCACCATTCGAGTGGGCAAGTTTTACCGTTCCGTGAATCCCTGCTGGCGATGCTCGGCATTTCCTTCGTCACGATGCTGGTCGCGCTCGACCAGACCGTGGTCGGCACCGCGCTGCCCACCATCGTGTCCGAGCTCCGGGGCTTCGAGCTATACGCGTGGGTCGCCACCTCGTATCTGCTGACCTCGGTCATCACCGTGCCGATTTTCGGGCGCCTCGGCGATTACTACGGGCGCAAGCCGTTCGTGATCGCGTCGATCGTCGTGTTCACCGGCGCGTCGGTGCTGTGCGGCGCCGCCAACAGCATGCTGTTTCTCGTGCTCGCGCGCGGCCTGCAAGGCATCGGCGGCGGCATGCTGGTCGGCACCGCGTTCGCGTGCATTCCCGATCTGTTTCCCGACTCGGTCGTGCGGCTGCGCTGGCAGGTGCTGATGAGTTCGGCGTTCGGCATCGCCAACGCGGTCGGGCCGTCGCTCGGCGGCTTTCTTACGCAGTACTACGGCTGGCGCTCGGTTTTCTATGTGAATCTGCCGGTCGGGCTGCTGTCGTTGTTTTTCGTGTGGCGGTTCCTGCCGCATCTGCGGCAGGTCGAGCACGAGGGCAAGATGCGGCTCGACTGGCCCGGCGCGGTGCTGATCGCGGTCTCACTCGGCTCGTTGCAACTGTTCGTCGAATTGCTGCCGAAGCATGGCGTCACGCTGAGCGCGTTCGCGCTGCTCGCGCTGAGCATCGCCTCGGCGGTGGGATTGTGGCAGTGGGAAAAGCGCTGCCCGACCGCGATCCTGCCGGTCGACATGTTCCGTAACCGCAGCCTGTCCGCGCTCTTTACGCTGGCGGTGCTCGGCGGCTTCTCGATGTTCTCGCTGCTGTTCTACGCGCCGCTGCTGTTCCAGGGCGGTTTCGGGATGTCGCCGAAAGACGCGGGGCTGGTTATCACGCCGCTCGTCGTGTTCATCACGATCGGCAGTATTGCGAACGGGCGGGTCGTGTCGCGCGTGAAGAATCCGAACCTGATGCTGTACGTCGGCTTCGCGCTGGTTGCGGTGGCCTGCCTCGGCGTCGTCGTCGCGACCCGTTCGATGCCGCAGTGGGCGCTGATGTCGTTCATGGTCGCGGGCGGCCTCGGGCTCGGCTTCGTGATGCCGAACCTGACGATCTTCGCGCAGCAGACAGCCGGCCGCGAGCACCTCGGTATCGCAACGGCGCTGCTGCAGTCGCTGCGGATGATCGGCGGGATGATCGGCACGGCGCTGACCGGCACGCTCGTCACCCACATGTACAAGAGTGGCGTGCGCAGCGCGCTCGACAGCGCGGGCGCGTCGCACTGGTTCGGCGATCTCGGCGATCCGCAGATTCTCATCAACCGCGAGGCGCAGACCACGCTCGTCGCCCAGTTGACGCACGCGGGCCACAACGGCGCGGTGCTGCTCGAAGGCGCGCGCGAGGCGCTGGTCTCGGCGATCCATCTGGGTCTCGCGATGGCCGCGGTGATTGCCGTGGTGTCGGTGTGGCAAAGCCGCCGCGTGCCGCCGATCAAGCTGCAGCGCAAGCTCGAGCCCGTGATGCACGTGGACTGATTTTTGGACTTGGCGTTTGACGGACAGACTATGGAAGAACAGGACCGCGTCGCCGTGATGCAGCAATTCGGCCGCACGTATCGGACGTTCATGTCCGCTTTCGAGGCGCAGGTGGGGCATCCGTTGCCGCGCTGGCGTATTCTGCTCGCGCTGCACGAGCAGGCCGGCGAGTCGTCGCAGAAGCGGCTCGTCGAGCGGCTGCGCGTCGATCCGGGCGCGCTCACGCGGCAGTTGAAGGTGCTCGAAGGGATGGGCTGGATCGCGCGTAGCATGGATACGCGCGACAACCGCGTGACCAACGTGCGCCTGACCGACGCGGGGCAGGCCGCGACCGAGGCGAGCCTGCCGCGCCGCAATGCGTTTCTGCACGACACGATGGCGGGGTTGCCGGACGATGCGCTCGGGGCGCTGTCGAGCGCGTTGAAGATACTGGAGACGCGCATCGGCGAAGTAGCAGCCGCACCGGGCATGGCGGACGCTACTGTCGCGGCGGTGCCGGAAACGGCCGGCGACGAGGCGGCGCAGCGTATCTGAAGCGCGCCACGCGTTCACAGGTTCACCACGCGTTCGCCGTGCAATAAAAAAGGCTGTGGACCTCAGGGTCCACAGCCTTCGTTTTTTGGGCCGTCGCCGCAAGCAACGGCGCCGCGCGCTCGAATTCGAATCAGAAGAACGTTTCGATTACTTCCTTCACGCGATACTGCGGATCGACGACGAGTACCTGACGCCACTTGTCGAACGTCAGGCATGGGTGCGAAATGTCGAACGCGATCATGTCGCCGACTTTCAGATCGGCGCCGGCGGGAATCCGCAGATACGCGTGCTGGTCCATCATGCCGAAGATTTCCCAGCCTTCGCTCGCGGCGATGTCGCGCGGCGCCTCGCTGCCCGGGCGATAGTGGCGCGCCGGTTCCGGCATGCCCGCGTCGAACGCCGAGTCGCGCTTGCCGAGACCGATGATCGCGCGATCGGGCTCGGGAATCGACTGCACGTAAGCCCACAGTTGCAGCGCCGGCAGCAGCCCTTCGCCCATTTTCTTCGCGACCGGATTGCGCGCGAAGATGTCGGTCTGCGCCTTGCGGTAGACGCCGACGTCATGCGTCAGATAGCAGCCGGGACGCAGCACGACCTCGACCTTGCCCGATTCGGTGGCTTGCGCGAACTCTTCGGCGACCACGTCGTACCACGCCGACCCCGCGCCCGACAGCACCGCCGGCGCGCGCGCGAAACGGCCCTGTGCGACGAGCTCGCGCGTGACGGCAACTGCGCTTTGCAGGAACGCGCGCACTTCATGCTCTTCCTTCAGCACGCCTTCGTACAGTTCGACGCCCGCGAGCTTCAGCACGTCCGGATAGCGCGCGATCGCATCGAGCACCGCGTTGCGCTGCGCTTCATCGCGCACGCCGGTGCGCCCGCCCGGCACGCCGAGTTCGAGCAGCACCTGCAGCGGCTTCTTCACCGACGTGAAGAATTGGCCGAGCTGCTCGACGCCTTCGGCCGAATCGACGAGACAGAAGAATTCGAAATCCGGATTGCTGAGCAATTCGGCGATCATCATCATGTTGTGACGGCCGACCAGCTGATTCGCCATCAGCACGCGCGACACGCCGCCGTGGTAGGCGGCGCGCACCTGGTGGGCGGTGGCGAGCGTGATGCCCCATGCGCCGGTTTCGAGCTGGCGGCGAAACAGTTGCGGCGCCATCGTGGTCTTGCCGTGCGGCGCGAGCTTGACGCCGTATTCGGCGACGAACGCCTGCATCCACTTCAGGTTGTGTTCGACGCGATCGGCATACAGCACGGCGGCCGGCAGGCTCACGTCCTCGTCGAGCAGATTCCATTCGAGGCGCGCGGCGTCGGTGAGCTGGATGCTGGTGCCCGGAACGATGCCCAAGCCCTTGCTATAAGGATCTATCGTCGCGCCTTGATAGTTTGTAACTTTCATGTCTCCGTGCTCCATCGGCCAGTTAAATTGAAACGGATTTGACTTTAGTATGTTACCGAAAGTAGGATGTCCGGAGAAATGTTATTTAGTACCACGCGAGTGCCACGCTCACGCCGGCCGCCGGAAAGGCCCGCGCAGGACGTGCCGCGAACCCCACTGCCTGCCATGAACAGTAGCGCCGAACCGCTCGCTTTCGACATCGTCGCGCGCATCGCCGAATGCGCGCCGGAGTTGCGCTCGGCCGAACGCAAGGTCGCCGCGCTGATTCTCGACGATCTGACCGGCGCGTCGCGCGCGAGCATCGGCGCACTCGCGCAGCAGGCCGAGGTCAGCGTCGCGACCGTCACGCGCTTCGCCAAGGCGGTCGGCTGCCGAGACGTGCGCGAACTGAAGCTGCGGCTCGCGCAGGCGGCCGCGGTCGGTCAGCGCTTCCTGCAAGCGGGGGCCACCGGCGATGCCCCCGAGCCGATTGCCACGCGCGTTTTCGACGAACTGCAAACGGCGCTCGCGCACAATCATCAGTTGCTGCGCCAGGCGCCGCTCGCCGAAGCGGCGGCCGCGCTGCGCGACGCGCGCATGATCTACGTGTTCGGCATGGGCGGCGGCTCGACCGCGCTCGCCGACGAAATGCGTTTCCGCCTCGTGCGCCTCGGCCGGCCGGTCGCGACCTATCAGGACGGGCTGTTGCAGCGCATGGTCGCGAGCACGGTGTCGCGCGAGTGCGTGGTGATCGCGCTGTCCACCACGGGGCGCGTGCCGGAGGTGGTCGAGAACTGCCGGATTGCGCGCAGCTACGGCGCGACCGTGATCGCGCTGACCGCGCCCGCGTCGCCGCTCGCGAAGCTCGCCGACTGGCTGATTCCGATCGTCGCGTTCGAAACCGACTTTATTTACAAGCCGTCGTCATCCCGTTACGCGATGATGATGGCGCTCGATGTGCTCGTCACCGAACTTGCCGTCAGTCAGGGCGACGAGAGCCGGGAACTGCTGCGCCGCATGAAGCACGCGCTCGACGCGCACCGCGGCGGCGGCGATCGACAACCCTTAGGGGACTGATAGGAGACTGATCCATGCATTCGCACCCCGAAGCCGCCGACACGCTGATCGTCGGCGCGCAACTGTACGACGGCACGGGCGCGCCGCCCGTCGAGCGCGACGTGGCGATCCGCGACGGACGCATCGCCGCGATCGGCAATCTGTCGAACTGGCTCGCCGAAGAGGTGATCGAGGCCGACGGCCGGGCGCTCGCGCCGGGCTTCATCGACGTGCATACGCACGACGACACGCACGTGATCCGCTCGCCGCAGATGCTGCCGAAGATCACCCAGGGCGTGACGACGGTGATCGTCGGCAATTGCGGGATCAGCGCGTCGCCGGTGTCGCTGAAGGGCGATCCGCCCGACCCGATGAACCTGCTCGGCGAGCGCGACGCGTTCCAGTACCCGACCTTCGCCGACTACGTAAGCGCGGTGAACGCCGCGCGGCCGGCCGTGAACGTCGGCGCGCTGATCGGCCACACGGCGCTGCGCAACAACCAGATGGACCGGCTCGATCGCGCGGCGACGCGAGAGGAAATCGAAGGCATGCGCGCGCAGCTCGAGGAAGCGCTCGCGCATGGCGCGCTCGGCTTGAGTTCGGGGCTTGCGTACGGTTCGGCGTTCGCCGCGCCGACCGAGGAAGTGATGGCGCTCGCCGAACCGCTCGCCGCGGCGGGCGCGCTCTACACGACGCATATGCGCACCGAGTTCGACGCGATTCTTGACGCGATGGACGAGGCCTACCGCGTCGGCCGCCATGCGCGCGTGCCGGTCATCATCTCGCATCTGAAATGCGCGGGGCCGTCGAACTGGGGGCGCAGCGTCGAGGTGTTGAAGTCGCTCGAAGGTGCGCGCGGCCGGCAACTGGTCGGCTGCGACTGCTATCCGTACAACCGCAGTTCGTCGACGCTCGATCTGAAGCAGGTCACGGGCGATATCGACATCACGATCACGTGGTCCGAGCCGCATCCGGAGATGGCCGGCAAGCTCATCAAGGAAGTCGCGGCAGAGTGGGGCGTCTCGCAGCAGGAAGCGGGCAAGCGCCTGCAACCGGCGGGCGCGGTCTATCACAACATGTCCGAAGACGACGTGCGGCGCATCCTCTCGCATCCGGCGACGATGGTCGGCTCGGACGGCCTGCCGAACGATCCGCTGCCGCATCCGCGGCTGTGGGGCGCGTTTCCGCGCGTGCTCGGCCACTATGCGCGCGATGCCGCGCTGCTGCCGCTCGAAGAAGCGGTACGCAAGATGACGAGCCTGTCCGCGCGCCGCTTCGGTCTCGCGGAACGCGGCGAAGTACATGTCGGCTATCACGCCGACCTCGTGCTGTTCGACCCGGCGAAAGTGCAGGACACGGCGACGTTCGAGCAGCCGCAGCAGGCGGCCGCCGGTATCGACGCGGTGTGGGTCAACGGCGTGCTGTCGTATCGCGACGGCGCGGCGACGGGCGAGCGGGCCGGCCGGTTCGTCACGCGCGGCGCGCCGTCGCAGGGCGATGCGCAGGGCGCGTTCTAAATTTTTCGATTGATGGCGGCATGCGCAGCGAGGGCGCCGCGCATGCCCGACTTTTTTTAAGGAGTATGACGATGAAGCGATATGGCGTGGAAGGCGGAAAAGGAACGGGTGGTCAGCATATGCCGTTCGCCCGTGCGGTCGAAGCGGACGGGTGGCTGTTCGTATCGGGGCAGACGCCAATGGAAAACGGCGAGGTGATCAACGGCGGCATCGTCGAGCAATCGCACAAGGCGATCCAGAACGTGTTCGCCATCCTCGAGGAAGCGGGTTACGGTGCCGAGCACGTCGTGCGTTGCGGCGTGTGGCTCGACGATCCGCGCGACTTCGCTTCGTTCAACAAGGTGTTTCGCGAGTACTTCGGCGAGAATCCGCCGGCGCGTGCGTGCGTGGTGTCGTCGATGGTGATCGACTGCAAGGTCGAGGTGGATTGCGTGGCTTATAAGAAGCCGGCGGCCTGATCTGGCACCCGACTGAAGGCCTCAAATATGACGAGGGCGCGGCAGGCTGTGATGGCGCTGCTGCGCCCTCGTCGCGTTGACCTGCCGCCGCGTTTTGCCGTGCGCGCGCGTTGGCGTTATTGCCGCGCGAGCCGCATGTTGTCCGGCATCGGCAGGTTGTAGTTGGTGCGGAACGGGTTGATGTCGAGCCCGCCGCGCCGCGTATAGCGCGCATACACCGCGAGCTTCAGCGGTTTGCACATCTTCATGATGTCGACGAAGATCCGCTCGACGCACTGCTCGTGAAAGCCCGTGTGATTGCGGTACGAAATGATGTAGCGCAACAGGCTCGCATGATCGATCTGCGGGCCGGCGTAGTGAATCTGCACGCTGCCCCAGTCGGGCTGGCCGGTCACCGGGCAGTTCGACTTCAGCAGGTTCGAGAACAGCGTTTCCTCGACCGGCGCGTCGTCGTGCGCCGCGCTCAACAGCGACGCGTCCGGCTGATAGACGCTCGCTTCGAGATCGAGCCGATCGAGCGACAGGCCGTCGAATTCTTCCATTTTCAGCTTGCCGAATTCGTGCGGCGTGTGCAGATGCACCGACACCGTCGCGCCGCACGATGCGGACACGTCGCGCCTGATCGTGTCGCGCACACTTTCGGCCGAGTCGAACGCGGTCTGCGCGAACGAGCCGAGATAGAGCTTGAACGATTTCGACTCGACGATGTTCGGCGAGTCGGCCGGCACGAAGAACGTCGCGACCGCGATCTGCGGCTTGCCGCGTGTGTTGAGCCACGACAGCTCGTAGGCGTTCCAGATGTCGGTGCCGAAAAACGGCAGTCGCGCGGTAATGCCGATCGCCTCGCGCGCATGGCTGCGCGCAATCGGAAACAGCAGCGTCGGATCGTATTGTTCGGTGTAAGTCGAGGACTTGCCGAGCGGAGATTGTTCGGGTGTCATGATGCGTTCACGATGCCACTCATCACATGCCCGGTCGCCGTTACGACGCGGGCCGATTCGCAGTGGCCGATCTGGTCGTCGAAGAAAAAGTCGGGCTCGAATTCGCGCAGGAAGGCGCTTTTATCGAGGCCGCCGAGGAACATCGCTTCGTCGATTTCGATGTTCCATGCCATCAGGGTGCGGATCGCGCGCTCGTGCGCGGGCGCCGAGCGCGCCGTGACCAGCGCCGTGCGAATACGCATCGGCGCGGCCGCGTCCGCGAGTTTCTGCAGCCGGTGTAGCGCTTCGAGCAGCGGCTTGAGCGGACCGTCCGCGAGCGGCAGGTGCTTGTTGTCGATCTCGTGACCGACGAATGCGCGCAGGCCGTCCTGCTGGAAGATGCGCTCGGCCTCGTCGGAAAACAGCACCGCGTCGCCGTCGAACGCAATGCGGATTTCATCCGGGTACTTGCTCGCCATTTTCGCCGATTCCGGCAACACGCGCGCGGCCGGAAAACCCGCGGCGAGCGCATCGCGCACGTCCTGCTGATTCGCCGACAGGAACAGCGACGCGTTCAGCGGCTTCAGATAACCGAACGGCGCGCGCCCGCGCGTGAACACGCCGCGCTCGATCGCGAGCCCATGTTCGCGGCAGGAGTGAAACGCGCGCAGTCCGCTGATCGGATCGCTGCGCGACAGGATCACGACTTCGACGCGATGGCCGCCCGCGTTCAACGCGAGCAGCTTGCGGATCAGCGGAAACGCCACGCCCGGTTTGGCGGGCACGTTCAGACGCTCGCGCTGCAATGCTTCGTAGGCCTTCAGGTCGCCGGCCTCGTAGATGTGGTTCTCTTCCTCGAAGTCGAACAGCGCGCGCGACGAGATGGCGACCACGAGTTTGTCGGCGAGTGACAGCGCCATCGGTGCGTTCCGGTTCAGAGAGGTCAGGCGAGGAAGAGGCGATAGACCGGGTTTTTCGTTTCTTCCCAGCACGGATAGCCGAGCGTTTCGATGAAGCGCTCGAACGCGGCGTGGTCGCTCTCGGGCACCTGGATACCGACCAGGATCGAACTGTAGTCCGCGCCCTGGTTGCGATAGTGGAACAGGCTGATGTTCCAGTTCGGCGCCATCGACGAGAGGAATTTCATCAGCGCGCCCGGGCGCTCCGGGAATTCGAAGCGGAACAGGCGTTCATCGAGAGCGAGCGGCGAGCGTCCACCGACCATGTAGCGGATGTGCTGCTTCGAGAGTTCATCGAGTGTGAGATCGACGGTGGCAAAACCGTGGGCTTCGAATGCGCCCGCGATCTGCGCCGACTCGCTGCGGTTGCGGATCTGCACGCCGACGAAGATGTGCGCCGAATTGGCATCCGCGATCCGGTAGTTGAATTCGGTGACGCTGCGGGTGCCGACCAGTTCGCAGAAGCGTTTGAAGCTGCCGCGTTCTTCGGGGATCGTCACTGCAAACACCGCCTCGCGCGCTTCACCGACTTCGGCGCGCTCGGCGACGAAGCGCATGCGGTCGAAGTTCATGTTCGCGCCCGAGGTGATCGCGATCAGCGTCTGATTTTCGATGCCCTCCCGTTCGGCATACTGCTTCGCACCGGCCACCGCCAAGGAACCGGCTGGTTCGAGCACGCTGCGCGTGTCCTGGAACACGTCCTTGATCGCGGCGCACAGTGCATCGGTATTCACGAGCAGCACTTCGTCGAGATACTCGCTGCACAGGCGGAAGGTTTCCTCGCCGACGAGCTTGACCGCCGTGCCATCGGAGAACAGGCCCACTTCGTTCAGCGTCA